>JAIFNM010000137.1 GCA_020047725.1 Betaproteobacteria bacterium | reverse complement strand
AATTATACCATGCGTATAGTGTCGAAAGCCTTGTGAAGACTGGGTTTCGTCGAATATATTGAGCTCGTCAAACCTGCCATTGCGCGGAGGGCTGGGCCTGCAATCGGCGCCAGTCGACGCCGGTAATCAACCAGCGCCATTGGGGCGTCGTCAGCGTCACGACGGGGCTGTCGGCGCGGGGCCAAGTGAAATGCCCTTGATGCAGACGGCGCTGGCAGAGCCAGACGCCGGTGCCGTCCCAAACCAATAGCTTGAGCCGGGTTAGTCGCCGGTTGCGGAACGCGTAGGCGCTGCCGTCGCAAGGGGAGCGACCAAGCGTGGTTTGTATTCGCTGCGAGAGACCATCAATGCCGGCACGCATGTCGATTGGTTCGACCACCAGCCAGACCTGGCTCGGTATCGGCATCATGGCAGTTGCCGCAGGAGGTCGGTGAGCCACGGCGCTTCGCCAGCAGACAGTTCGATGCGCCAACCGCCCGGACTGTGCAGTCGCACGATGCCGCCTGTGGCCGGCACGCTGACGTTCACCGGAACCAGCGTCAGGGCTGATTGGCCCGCCGCACGGGCCTCCTTCTCTTTGCCGCGCCACCGATAGAAACTCTTCTCGCTCAGCCCGTGTGTCGCACAGTACTCCCGTTGCGTCAGATCACTTCGATGCCACGCCTCCAGTTGCCCTCGCCAAAATTCCGCTCCACGTCTTGCCATCGCATGCACCTTCGAAAAAATTCGAAGACTGCATCGCTTCAACTGACGAGTACAGGTGAGATGGTTGGAGCCTTACGGACGTTGTCCCCGGCCAGTCGAAGACAAATGTGCCTGGGAGCCTTATCTATCGGATATGCCGGCCCAGATAAATACGGGCATTCGGAATACAGTGCAGTGCGAAAGGACAGCGCAGACGAAGACCTTTGGCACCGCTGAATCTCACTTCCAAACAAAAATGTTGAACCGGCGTTGAAAAACACGGTCGATAAGAAGAGTACAAAAAATGGCTGACGAAGGTTTGAATGGCGGTTCCGCTGGGTTATCGGATTTAATCCAGCCACTTTTTTCAACGATTTTCGGAGAACCTCATGCAGAGTGACAAAAAGCTCATCGACATCCTGAACGACCTGCTGACGGGTGAATTGACCGCCGTAGACCAGTACCTGATCCACGGAGAAATTTACTCGGACATGGGCTTCAAGCGACTGGCTGAAAAAGCCCTGCATGAATCCACGCACGAGCACCAGCACGCCCTGGCGATCATACAGCGTATTCTTTTCTTGGAAGGAACACCCAATCTGGCCAATCGCAATGCAATGACGGTCGGCAAAACCGTCCCCGAGATGCTGCAGGCCGACCTCGACTATGAATACCATACTGTCGTCGTTTTGAAGAAAGCGATGGCCGCCTGCGAAACAGCCCAGGATTATGTGACGCGCGACATGCTGGCCATTCAACTCGAAGACACCGAGATGGATCACGCCTACTTCCTGGAAAAGCAGCTTCGCCTGATTGAATTGGTCGGCCTGCAGAACTATCAACAGAGCCAGATCGAATCTGGCAACCCGGCATAGAGAGGCACAGCGATGAAAGGTGACAAGGCACTGATCGGCACTCTGAATAAGGTGCTGAAAAACGAACTGACTTCGATCAACCAGTACTTCCTGCATGCTCGCCTGTTTCGCCATTGGGGGTTGGAGAAACTCAACGACTACCAGTACAAACAGTCTATGCGCGTCATGAAGGAAGCCGACAAACTGATTGACCGCATTCTCTTCCTCGAAGGTCTGCCCAACCTGCAGAGCCTCGGCAAGTTGCTGATCGGCGAAAACGTCGTCGAGTGCTTGCAGTGCGACCTCCAATACGAACGCGAGATCCAGCGCCCCCTGCTGATCGAAAGCATTGCACTGTCTGAACAACTCCAGGACTATGTCAGCCGTGACCTGTTAGAAGATCTGCTTGAGAGTTGCGAAGAATCAATCGACTGGCTGGAAACACAGCACAGTCTGATCAAGGGCGTCAGTTTGGCAAACTATCTTCAAGCCCACATTGAGTCGGGCAGCGACTGAACTGATCGTAAAACACACCGGTATCGTCGGCCCTAACAGCGATTTTTCTGGAGAATATTCTTGTACGTCTGTATCTGCAAGGCTATAACTGACCACCAGATTCGTGAGGCGGCCAACAATGGCGCACGCACTCTGGATGAGTTGCGGCGCAATCTGGGCGTCGCCAGCGAATGTGGAAATTGCGCAGCGTATGCCAGACAGTATCTGGAGGAGTTTATAGAAAGCGATGTTGAGCAGGCAAAACATAGCGGCTAACTTCGGCAATCTGTAAGGATAGACAATCCAATGAGTCTTTGAGAAAAACGGCTGATACAAAGCAACCTCAGTCAAACGCTGATCTCGCGCGGGAAAGCATCAGAGTCCGCCAGAACACTTTCCGTACCGCCACCCAGCGTCGTTCAGTTGCGAACGAATGTACATGACTGTATTCGTGTCTTGACTCAGGGGGCCACTTAATTATGGTTTTGAAGTTGGAAGAGTGTGACAGCGCTCAATTGTTCAACCGTCACAAACTGTTTCAAACAAGTTCTTGACCGTTTTTGTCGGGCAAATTAGATTAGCGTTGTCCCAAGGGGGAGTAGCTCTTAACTGTGTGGTCGTCAATACGGAAACCTGATTTCTTGATGGGTTTCCCGGCACACAGGCGGTTTCAGTTAATGATCGCGAGTAAGACCTTTGCCGCGATGGTGGAGGCGTCCTTGTCAGAATATCAAACGGCCCTCTTTCATCGAATGACAGAGGGCCGTTTTAATTTGACCTAAGGCTGGTCAAATGATGCGGTTGTGAATATTACTTTTGGGAAAGATCAATGGAAACTATTGGCACCTGGTGGATGTGGTCGGGGTTCTTCGTTATTGTCCTGGTCATGCTGGCGATTGACTTGTTTGTGGTTGGTGGCGGCAAGAAGCATCGAGTTTCATTCAGGGAAGCTGCCACCTGGTCCTGTATCTGGGTTGCGCTCTCGATGCTGTTCGCTGGCTTCCTGTGGTGGTATCTGGATGGAGCAATGGGTCGTGACATCGCCAATGAAAAGACGCTCGAATACATTACCGGCTACCTGATCGAGAAATCGCTCGCCGTCGATAACGTCTTCGTCTGGCTGATTCTCTTCAGCTTTTTTGCCATCCCGCTTGAACTTCAAAAACGCGTGCTGGTCCTCGGTGTTCTCGGTGCCATCGTCATGCGCACCGTGATGATTTTTGCTGGCGTCTGGCTGATTACGCAGTTCCACTGGTTGCTCTACGTTTTCGGTGCCTTTTTGCTCATCACCGGCGTCAAAATGTGGTGGTTCGCCGACGAAAAGCCTGACCTCAACAACAATCCGGTCATCAAATGGATCAAGCGACACATGAAAGTGACCAGTGAGCTACAAGGCGAACGCTTTTTTGTCATGAAGGAAGAGTCTGGTAAATGGGTGCGCTATGCGACCCCGCTGTTTCTCGTGCTGATTCTGGTCGAACTCACCGATCTGATCTTTGCCGTTGACTCGATCCCGGCGATCTTCGCCATCACCACCGATCCGTTCATCGTGCTGACATCGAATGTTTTCGCCATTCTTGGTTTGCGGGCCATGTACTTCCTTCTTGCCGACATGGCTGATCGCTTCTCGCTGCTCAAGTATGGTCTGTCTGTCGTATTGATGTTCATCGGTGTCAAAATGATTCTCATCGACCTGATCAAGATTCCGGTGCTGATATCGCTCGGCGTTGTTGCCACCATCATCGCTAGCTCGATCATTCTTTCCCTGCGCAAGGATCGTCGCCTTCGAGAGGTGAATGCATTGCATGAAAAAAGCAAACGTTGACCCGAAGATCAGAAATGGGAATTGAACCTTCACGGCCACCCGGTGTTCTTGCCGAGCTGGTCAAAAGACTTGAAACCCCATTGGTGCGACACAGCCTGGCTACGCTTATTCTGATCAACGCCCTGATCCTTGGTCTCGAAACGAGTCCGTCCGCAATGGCGAACTTTGGACCGTGGCTAGTTGCCGCGGACCGTGCGATCCTTGCGGTCTTCGTGATTGAAATCGCATTGCGCCTTGCCGTGCATCGTCTGGCCTTTTTTCGAGATCCATGGAACGTCTTCGATTTTGTGGTGGTAGGTATTGCGCTGATTCCAGCGTCGGGGCCGCTCGCTGTGCTGCGGGCCTTGCGAGTGTTGCGTGCTCTGAGACTGATTACTCTGGTACCCAGCATGAAGCGCGTCATCGGAGGGCTGTTGTCGGCCCTGCCTGGATTGGGCTCGGTTTGTGCAATTATTGGCCTCATCTTTTACGTGTCGGCCGTAATCGCCACGCGTCTTTATGGTGCTGCTTTCCCGGAGTGGTTTGGTACGCTGAGCGACAGTGCCTTCACGCTGTTTCAGGTCATGACACTGGAAAGCTGGGCCATGGGCATTGTGCGGCCGGTCATGGCAGTCTTTCCGCTGGCCTGGATATTCTTCTTGATCTTCATTCTTGCCTCCACGTTCACTCTGCTCAATCTGTTCATTGCGGTTATTGTTAACGCCATTCAAGGGGAGCATGCTGACGCCAACCAACCCCTGCCCGATAGTGAGAATGCCCAACTCCGCCGTGAAATAGCCAAACTGCGCAAACAACTGGACCGCATTGAGATGCCGGTACTTGCTACAAGGAAACGACGATGATTCGCCAAGCATTCGGCGGTCTTCCCCATCTGCTCCGATCCTCGTAGCGCACCATGAGGCTGCGAGACACCATTTTCTGGCGACCCGGCTTGATCGCTCGTCTCTGCGTCATTTGTGTATCCATTGCCCTGATCGTCGTGCTGGCCTATCTGCATACTGTCTTGGGACTGACTTACGAGTTCTACGTTTTTTTTGCGCCGCCAGTGGCAATCGTGGCCTGGTTTGCTGGTCGAGTTGCCGGATATGGTGTCGCGATCATTACGACCAGCCTATGGCTGGCTGCCGATTACACGCTTGGATTCGCCGCGCAGGCCGGACTTTGGCCAATGATCATCAACAGCGCAGGACGACTACTTGTCTTTTGCTTCAGCATCTGGCTCCTTGTTCAGTTGCGTAGCGTTCTTGATCGCGAACGGCGCCTCGCTCGGGAAGACGCCCTGACACAGTTGCCCAATCGACGCGAATTCTATTCGCGGGGACGTCAGGCGCTAGCGCAGGCGCTGCGCGACGGAACACCGATCACTTCAGTATTCATTGACCTGGACAAGTTCAAACAGGTCAATGACGAACAAGGCCATAAGGCGGGCGATGCCGTACTGACATGTGTTGCCGAGGTCTTGAGCGCCCGGTTGCGCATTAATGATGTCGCTGGGCGACTTGGCGGCGATGAGTTCGCGCTTCTTCTGCCAGGAATGGAGGGAGCAACTGCCACATCCTATATCGGCGATTTGCAGCATCGGCTGTTGAGTGCGATGGCTTCGCGCGGCTGGCCGGTGACTTTCAGCATTGGCGTCGCGAGTTGCCAGCAAGCGCCGGACAATTTCGACGCCCTGATGGCGGAGGCAGACACTGTGATGTATGAGGTTAAACACGGCGGCAGGAATCGTGTATTGCAGAAAGAGTTTTGACAGGGCCTGAGCAGAACCTGAAGCCGTTGTCGCTTGCTGAAGAGGCAATAACGGCTGGAGTATTTCTCGGTGCGGATAGACAACGGACTCGCTGCATGCTTTGCCTGTTTTGGCGAAGAATAGTCTTCCGGTTTTACGAACTATAACTCACATATATTCTGCTTTTTACTACCTTTGTCGCTCATTAAACTCCGCATTGTCGCTGTTCAACGTGAAGGAGTCT
>JAIFNM010000078.1 GCA_020047725.1 Betaproteobacteria bacterium | reverse complement strand
TGGTGGCCAGTCGCGGAATCGAACCACGGACACGCGGATTTTCAATCCGCTGCTCTACCAACTGAGCTAACTGGCCAAGAAAGGCGGCATTATAGCGAGTCATCCGAACTTCGTCAAAAGCAAACATATATTTTCTTCTCTTCGCTTCACCGTCGGGCAAAGCCGGTCTGAATATGATCTGGAATATCCAGCGAAGGAGGGGGTGGCTGATGTACGGGGAAGACCACCCGGGCTATTGATCCCGGGGCTCGAACACCTTGAACATTTTGCGCGTGTGGGCGGAGGCTTGCGGCAGCTCGATGCAGCTCGGCGATTTCGCGCACGATGGCGAGCCCCAGCCCGCTGCCTTCCACGCCAGTTCCCTCAACCCGGTAAAAGCGATCAAATACTTTGTGCGCTTCTTCTTCGGAAATTCCGATTCCGCTGTCTTCGATTTCGAGCAACACAAAATCCCCCTGGGCAAGGACGCGGGCTGTGACCCGCCCCTCATCGGGCGTGTAACGCAAGGCATTGTCGAGCAGGTTATTGATCATCTCGCGCAGCAAGAAGACGTTGCCCATGATGTAAACCGGGTCTGCCGGTTCGTAACCAAGATCAATTCGCCGATCAAGCGCGCGGACAACCCAGGTTTCAACAATTTCGTGAAGCAACTGATCAAGGTCAACCGGCACCAACGCCTGTTCTGAATGCTCGCTCGCTTCGGCACGTGCCATTGAAAGCAATTGATTGACCAGATGCGATGCACGATCAACGCTGCTCGAAATGCTTTTTAGCGCGTAGCGCAGTTGCCCTGGATCCGCCTCCCGCATGGCCAGTTGCGCCTGCATTTTCAGGCCGGTGAGTGGCGTACGCATTTGATGCGCGGCATCGGAAATGAAACGACGCTGCACATCCATATTGTGCTGCATTCGAGCCAGCATGGAGTTGAATGCCTCGGTCAGTGGTTGCAATTCTTCCGGGACACGCCCGGCAGCAATCGGCGAAAGATCGGCCTCGCGCCTCGTTTCGATTCGCTCACGCAACCGTGTCAATGGACGCAGTCCTTGTGACAACCCGAACCAGACAAGTATTACAGCCAGCGGAATGATCACAAACTGGGGAAGAATCACGCTTGCAATGATTTTGTTGGCCAGTTGCGACCGCTTTTCCAGCGTTTCGCCAACCTCGATAAGGACCCAACGTTCGCGCGGGGCGTCATTTTCTCCAAGGTACATGAAGGCGACCCGCAAGTCCTGTCCCTTGTAGTCATCATCACGGAAGTAAACTTCGCCCGGATCGGGCTTTTCCGAAACATCAGCAGACTTTAACTGCGGCAATTCCGGATCTCCAACGATCATCTTCCCGTCGTGACCGAGCACGTGGAAGAACACGCTGTCGATTTCGTCCGAGCGCAGGAAGGCGCGCGCCGAGCCGGGCAAGGATATCTTTGCCTGGCCGTCGACGAATTTGACCTGTCGCGAAATAGCCGCGACCTGTTCGCGCAAGGTCTGATCGTAAGGGTAGTTGGCAACACTGGTGGCGAAATAGTGCGTGACGGCAATGCTGATCGGCCACACGAAAAGCAGGGGAGCCAGCATCCAGTCCAGTATCTCGCCAAACAGCGAGCGCTGGATGTCAGGATTTGGCTTCTTGTGCAGACTTTTCAAAGCAGTACCCGAGACCGCGCACGGTGGTAATGGTAACGCCGCTTGATTCGAGTTTTTTGCGCAAGCGATGCACATAAACCTCGATGGCGTTGTGGCTCACCTCCTCGCCCCATCCGCACAGATGGTCAACTAGTTGATCCTTGCTCACCAGGCGACCCGCGCGAGACATGAGGATTTCAAGCAAGCCGATCTCGCGTGCCGACAAATCAAGCATCTCGCCATTCAACAGTGCGCAACGGTCGGTCTGATCAAAGGCCAGCGCGCCGTACGCGATTACAGGTGAGGTACCTGTCGAACGCCGCGTGAGCGCCCGCACGCGTGCCTCCAGTTCAGCCAGTTCAAAGGGTTTGGCCATATAGTCGTCAGCCCCAAGGTCCAGCCCCTTGACGCGATCCGATGTCCCATCAAGTGCAGTAAGGATCAGTACCGGCAGCTTTGATTTGCGCGAGCGCAGACGACGCAACACATCCAGGCCAGGCAGTTTGGGCAAGCCAAGGTCAAGAATAAGCAGGTCGTAGTTTCCCGTTGTCAGCGCATTGTCGGCGTCACTGCCGTTAGCCACCCAATCGACTGCATATCCGGTCTGGCGCAATGAGCGTCCAAGTCCATCGGCAATAATTCGATCATCTTCTGCAAGCAGAATTCGCATGGTTTCTCTTCACTGTCTGGCGTATGTAAGCTTTTTGTAAGTCGCCGCTTTTATTCTACGTTTGCTGTTCTTCTTTATGGTCTTAGGAGTTTTGGTTACGGCCTGAACTCGGGGGGTGCCTGAAACTGCACCGGGTGCTCCCCGCCATTTTTCCCGAACACGCACCCCCACCGTATCGAAACTTGCCGTGATGCAATCGATGATCCGTTGCGCATTCGTTAACCAATCCGCACAACGAAATCATTGTGCCACTATTTTTGCGGCATAACATCCAGCCCATCCGCTCCGGCCAAAAAGAAAAGCCCCCGCACGACAGAATCGTGCGGGGGCTTTTTCGTAAGCGAACTATAAAATAGTGCGCTCAAACAGGCTTTGTCTGCCTGCTTATTACATACCCATATCCATGCCGCCCATACCACCCATGCCGCCCATACCGCCAGGCATACCACCGGCCGGCTTGTCTTCAGCCAGTTCGGCAACCATGCAGTCAGTGGTTAGCATCAGGCCAGCGATCGAGGCCGCGTTTTGCAGCGCGGTACGGGTCACCTTGGTCGGATCGAGCACGCCCATTTCAACCATGTCACCGTATTCACCGGTCGCAGCGTTGTAACCGAAGTTGCCTTTGCCATTAACCACGTTATTGACAACAACGGAGGCTTCTTCACCGGCGTTGATGACGATTTCACGGAGTGGTTGCTCCATGGCACGAAGAACGATCTTGATACCAGCATCCTGATCGGCGTTGTCGCCCTTGAGTGAGGCCAGCGCAATGCGGGCACGCAGCAGAGCAACACCACCGCCAGGGACGATGCCTTCTTCAACGGCTGCACGAGTAGCGTGAAGAGCATCTTCAACGCGCGCCTTCTTTTCCTTCATTTCAACTTCGGTTGCTGCACCAACCTTGATCAGGGCAACACCACCGGCCAGCTTGGCCACGCGCTCTTGCAACTTCTCGCTGTCGTAATCGCTGGTCGAGGTTTCGATCTGGGCACGGATCTGTTTGACGCGTGCTTCGATGTTGGCGGCAACGCCGGCACCGTCGATGATCGTTGTGTTTTCTTTGCCGATTTCGATGCGCTTGGCTTGGCCAAGTTCGGCCAGGGTCGCTTTTTCGAGGGTCAGGCCAACTTCTTCAGCGATGACTTGGCCACCGGTCAGGACGGCGATGTCTTCAAGCATGGCCTTGCGACGATCGCCAAAGCCCGGAGCCTTGACGGCGCAGGTCTTCAGGATGCCACGGATGTTGTTGACCACCAGAGTGGCCAGTGCTTCGCCATCGACATCTTCAGCAACGATCAGCAGCGGACGGCCTGCCTTGGCAACTTGCTCGAGCACGGGCAGCAAGTCACGGATGTTGGAGATTTTCTTGTCGAAGATTAGAACATACGGGTTATCCAGAATGGCGCTTTGCTTGTCCGGATTGTTGATGAAATAGGGGCTGAGGTAGCCACGGTCGAACTGCATGCCCTCGACGACGTCGAGTTCGTTTTGCAGCGACTTGCCATCTTCAACAGTGATAACGCCTTCCTTGCCGACTTTTTCCATCGCTTCGGCGATGATGTCGCCGATCGAGCTGTCGGAATTGGCAGAAATCGAACCAACCTGGGCAATTTCCTTGTTGGTCGAGCAGGGCTTGGAGATCTTCTTCAACTCTTCGATGGTGGAGATCACAGCTTTGTCGATACCACGCTTCAGATCCATCGGGTTCATGCCGGCGGCAACGTACTTCATGCCTTCGCGGACGATCGACTGAGCCAGAACGGTGGCGGTGGTGGTACCGTCACCAGCGATGTCAGAGGTCTTCGAAGCAACTTCCTTGACCATCTGTGCGCCCATATTGGCGAACTTGTCTTTCAGTTCGATTTCCTTGGCGACGGAAACACCGTCCTTGGTCACGGTCGGGGCGCCATACGAGCGCTCCAGAACAACGTTACGACCCTTCGGACCAAGAGTGATCTTGACGGCGTCGGCCAGGATGTTCACGCCTTCGACCATGCGAGCGCGTGCGGAATCGCCAAATTTAACGTCTTTTGCTGCCATATAGATACTCCTAATAATTCTGTAGTAATTTGAATAACGTGGTGAAGCAGAGTTCGTGAATCGAGCGGATTAAGCTCAGAGTTCGACGACGCCCATGATGTCTTCTTCGCGCATGACCAGCAGTTCTTCGCCGTCGATTTTGACGGTTTGGCCGGAGTATTTGCCGAACAGGACACGATCACCAACCTTGACGTCCATCTTGCGCACATCACCGCTTTCGAGGATCTTGCCCTTGCCGACGGCGAGAATTTCGCCTTGGTCAGGTTTTTCGGCAGCAGCATCAGGAATAACGATACCGGAAGCGGTCTTGCGTTCCTCTTCGAGGCGTTTGACGATAACGCGATCATGCAAAGGACGGATTTTCATGCAATTTCTCCTAGGGTTTAAGCATAAGTAACAACTAACTTGACCAATCACCTGCCCAACCGAGCAGAGCGCTCGCTGACAGAGTTATTAGCACTCACGTGTAGCGAGTGCTAATAATAGGGGCGAGGTGACTGAATTTCAAGTGGCAAGTTGCCCCCTTTGGTGAACAAATATATAGGGGACGGCAGAAAATTAGAGAGAACGGCAACGTGACCTCAGGAAAATCAAGCCCCAAAAGGTTCGAACAGCACCAGTAAATCGGAACTTGCGCTCCAATTGATAAGCCTGCAATTTTTGGAGTATGTGAACTGAACCCTTGGCAATCGGTGCTGCGTTGGGCAAACCCGTCGGTGAGTTGGAATCCAGCCGTCCGAGCTCAGGAACTCGTGACCTTCGAGTTCTGCGAGCTACTCATAAATAGCAGGCTGGCCGTATCTCCCAAGAAAGCAACTCGTTGTTTCAGATGATGCACGATGAGATAAATAAAAGGGAACGCTGAGATAAATGCGGGAAGAGGTAAAACTTAGCGGGAAGTTACGGGACACAGTTTGCAATAAGATTGCATAGAGCGAAAACAAAAACAGCGGAAAAAAACCGCTATACTTAATTCACGGGCGCGACACGGTGAAAATCTCCCGGCCGTAGCACGGCAGAAATGCTGGAGCGCCATGTGGGGTTTCCGAGCAATCGGATGGGAGGCCCCACCGCCCGCCTCTCCCTACTTCTTTTTCAGCAAGCGCTGAATCTCACGCTGGCGCTTCGCATCCTCGCTCGACAATCTACGGAAGCTCGTCAAGAACAGCGCTTTCCCTGTCGCGGTTGCTTTCACTACGCTCACGTAGCCGCCATCTTCAAGCAAAAAAACCATCGATTGCTCCGCATCCTGTATTGAGCGACCTCGATCGACGGTGTCTTGAACCAGCGAATACTCAGACAAAGCCACTTCAGGATGTGCCTTCAGTTGCTTGGCCATCGTCTCGGCAGATAGTCGAATCAAGTCGGTCTGCGAACCGAGGGCTTTGACGTACTGAGCAGGAAGAATGGCCATCGGGAACGAACCGACCGGCTTCTCCGCCCAACTGGCGAAAGCATCCCTGGCAACCGATCGTGTGGCCGCTGCCATCACGTTGGCAGGAACCTGATTGATGCGATCAGCAAGATACTGCACCAAGGCAGCGCGC
>JAIFNM010000083.1 GCA_020047725.1 Betaproteobacteria bacterium | reverse complement strand
GCATGATGCCAACCCCCTCTATACGAGTTAAAGTTAAGTTTAAATTCACCAAATGACATAGCCATACTATCCATCTTGTTTTTCAAGCCCCCTAAAATTGAAATCCCTTGCAAACTAGCCCGAGCGCGACGCCTTGCCGATCAGGCACAAGCGCCGCTGCCGATTCGATCAGCTCACTGCCGGCGCTCATGCGGGCCTCGAGCGTCAGCGGACGGTCGTAGATGCTCATTGGCGCATCGATGCCGTGCTAGGCGCGAAGGCTCTGCGCGCAAACTTCGCCGGCGGGGTCGAACGGCGTCACGATCGCCGTCAAAACACCTTTAATCTTCACTGTCATCGATCTGTTTCCTGTTTAGTCCGACCTGAAATGCGGGTCTGTGGAATCGGGCTGTAGTGGTCAGAAGAACGTTGGCAGCGCAGTGGAATATTGATCGAGGCTTCATTAACTGTCAATAACTTTCACAAAAATGCATTAAAATTTATTGTATTTATTATAGTAGAAGTTTTTAATATAATGTTTTTAAACAAAATAAGTGTTTTTTATGAATTTTTTAATGAATCGAGTTGCAATAAAAATATTGCAACAAACTTCACAATCTGTCAGTATCTTCCAATCAAGTTTGTTTCCCATGTCAGGCCGGGTGGTCCCGGCAGATGGGATTGTGAATAAACCGGGAGCAGCACAAAGATGAGCGCACTATTGAACGTACCGCTTACGGCAACACCGCTGCTTCCCGCCCAGCGGCGGCAGCGCATCGTCGACTTCCTGCACCGCCACGGCGCCGTGACGCTGCAGCAGTTGGCCAGCGCCTTGCACGTGTCGTTGTCCACGCTGCGCCGTGATCTGGACGGCCTATCCGACGAGGGACTGGTTGATCGCACGCACGGTGGCGCTTTGTTGCGCCATCAGCAGTACAGCACCTTCGAGCCCGAATTTTCCGCTGCGCTTGAATTGTCGCCGCACGAAAAGAGCCTTATCGGGATGGCCGCCGCCAATTCGCTGATGCCCGGTCAATGCGTGATTTTCGATAGCGGCAGCACCGTGCAGGAGGCCGCTCGGGCCGTCGCCGCGCGCAACATCGAGATTCTGGCAGTGACCAACGACATTCAGATCGCCCAGATTCTCGGGCTCAGCCCGGCGGTACGTGTCCATGTATTCGGTGGCCAATTGCGTGCCGGCAGCAACACCCTGGTCGGCGACGAAGTGCTGGCCAGTGCGCGTTCGATCCGCGCCGATGTGCTGCTGTTTGGCGCGCATGCCGTGACCGAAGGCGTGGTTTCCGAGACCTCGTCGGACGTTGCCGCGGTCAAGCGGGCGTTGATGCAGTCGGCGACCTCGCGCCGCCTGCTGATTGATTCGTCGAAGTTCCGGCCACGGGTGTTCATGAGCGTCTGCGAGGTCACTGAACTTGAGGAAATCATCACCGACGACGGCGCGCCGCAAGACGAGATCGAGCGCATTCGAGGTGCCGGGGTAAAACTAACTATCGCCAGGAGGGCTTCATGAGCACCATCCGCATTCTCGCTGACGACCTGACCGGGGCGCTCGATACCTCGGCGGCTTTTGCCGGTGTCCTGCCGGTGTTCATCGATCGGCCTCCAGCGGTCGGTGAGCCTTATTTCAACGCCACAGTTTCGGTCGTCGCGACGCCGAGCCGTGACGTGCCGGTCGACCGCTTGCCGGCTTTGCTGCAGCCGGTGCTCGACTGGTTCGGGTCGGGCAGCGTCGCCTTCAAGAAGGTCGATAGCCTGCTGCGCGGCAATACTTTTCCCGAAATCGCCTGGCTCATGCAGTACGGCCATTTTGATCGCGCCGTGTTTGCGCCAGCCTTTCCTGCGCAGGGCCGGATCACCGTCGATGACCACCAATGGGTAGTCAAGCCCGGCGCTGATCGCCAGGCAGTGGCGACGCCGCTGCGCGAGAGCTTTGCCCGCCTCGGCCTGGTTTCGGCGCCGGCATCGGCGGCCGGTACGATCTGGATTCCCGAAGTGAGCAGCGACGACGGCCTCGATGCGGTCGCCGCCAAAGCGCTACGCGAAAATAACCCCAAGCAATTGTGGGCCGGCAGCGCCGGACTGGCCTTTGCGCTGGCGCGCTGCGCAGGGCTGGCGCCGGTTACCGGCGCGGCGTCGCCACTGCCGCTCGGCAGCGGCCCGAGCGTACTGGTCAGCGCCAGTTTCCAGAGCGTGCTGCGTCAGCAATGGGCGATGCTGGAGGACAATCGTCAAGGCCTTTGCGTGGCGCACCACGCCAGCAACGAAGAACTCACCGCTGTGCTCGATCTGGCGCGGCATGGAGAAGGCGATCTGTGCTTCGATTTATCGCCTCTCGAGCGCGTTGGTACCCTGCAGGCCACCGAGCAGTTGACCGCACAGACCGCCCGCCTGGTCGCCGAACTGCCGATCCCGGGACAATTGATCGTTGTCGGTGGCGACACTGTGCTCGGTCTGTGCCGGGCGTCGGGGGCCAATGGCTTCCTGGCGCATCCGGCCATCCGCCCGGGCTGGGGTTGCGCGCGGCTGATTGGCGGCGTTTGGGACAGCGTCCCCTGTTACACCCGTTCTGGCGCTTTTGGCAGCGCCGACGATTTGTTAATGATGATTCGCTTGCTTGATGGCAGCGACAACCGCAGAAAAGGAAATTGAAGATGTCAAAAGCCATTCGTCTGGCAGTAACCATGGGTGACCCCTCCGGGATCGGCCCCGAGATTATCGCCAAGGCCGCTTATCAGATGCGCGCCGAGGTTGAAGCCGGGCGCATCGAGTTCCTCGTGCTCGGCAGTTCCAAGGCGCTCGAGAAGGCCTGCGTTCAGGTCGGTATCGCGCAAAACCTGTTGCCTGTGACGATGATCGACGTCGGTCCGGTCGACAGCGAGATCGTCACTGGAACGATTTCGGCGGTCGGCGGCGAGTGGGCCTATCGCGCGGTCAAGCGCGCCGCCGAGATGGTTCAGGCCGGTGAGGCCGACACCATCGTCACGGCGCCGCTGTCGAAAGAGGCGCTGCACCTGGCTGGCCATCATTTTGAAGGCCATACCGAACTGCTGGCGCATCTAACCGGAATGCGCGATGCGGTGATGATGCTGGCGCACGGACCGATGCGCGTTTCGCACGTCACCACCCATTGTGCGCTGGCCGAAGTGCCGGGGCGCCTAACGCCGGTCCGCCTGCGTCGCGTCTTCGACGTCACGCTCGACGCGCTCGAATGCCTGGGTTTCGCCAAGCCGCGCCTTGCCATCGCCGCGCTCAATCCGCATGCCGGTGAGGGCGGGATACTCGGCAAGGAGGACGACGAGATCATTGCGCCGATCATTGCCGAATATGTCGCCAAGGGTCACGACATCACCGGGCCGGTTCCCGGCGATACAGTGTTCATCAAGCTGCGCGCGCAGCAGTTCGATGCGGTGGTCGCGATGTTCCACGACCAGGGGCACATCCCGGTCAAACTGCTCGGCTTCAATGTGAATCCGGACACCGGCGTCTGGCAAGCGATCAGCGGCGTCAATGTGACGCTCGGCCTGCCGATCCTGCGTACCTCGGTCGATCACGGCACCGCCTTCGACATCGCCGGCACCGGCGTGGCCAACGCCGACAGCCTGATCGACGCGGTTGAATACGCGATCAAGCTGCTCGAAGGACGGCGCCAGCGCGACGCCAAATAAAGGGTCTGCCATGTCAGGGGCAGGGTGGATAAGCGCAGCGCATCCACCGCTGGCTACCCACAAATGGTGGATGCGCTGCGCTTATCCACCCTACGAGCTACTACGAACTACAAGATGCACATCGCCTACACCTACTTCCGCCAGCGAATCAAGTACGTTCGCGTTGCCGAAGACTGGGTCAAGGCTTAAGCGCTCGCCCCAGAATCAAGGCTTCAGATTTCAGACTCAGCCCTTTTTGCAGGAGATACTGAACCATGACGAGCTATTCACTCTTGAGCGCCGGCCGCACCTATGGCGGCGCCCACAGCATCGAGCACATCAAGGACGTCGCCGCCGATCTGGGCGCGACCCATGCGCTGATCATCAATGACTATTGCTCCGGCCCTGCGAAGAATTAACTATTCGCCCCGGTTTTACCCGAGGAATAGCAGGATTTCAACAAATTCAGACCGACTGATACTTATGACTTCATTGGGCCGGAGCAATAGGGCATCGCGCGCGCCGGATTGATCGCACATCCGGAAGCGCTGCTTGAAGCTGCAGGCGTCGCCGTGACAGTACTCGACAATACGCCGCCAGAGCCCGACGTCGATCAGGTCGAGGCGATTTTTGCATTGGCTAGAGCGCAGTCTTTCGATCTCGTGATCGGCATCGGCGGCGGCAGCACAATGGATGTTGCCAAGATCGTCGCCGTGCTGCTCAACAATGCTGTGACTCTGCGTGAGTTGCTTAACAAGGCGCCGATCGCCAAAGGCGGCATCCCGACGCTGATGATCCCAACCATCGCAGGTGCCGGGTCGGAAGTGACGCCCAACAGCATTTTTCTGGTTCCCGAGGACGAACTCAAGGTCGGCATTGTCAGCGCGAGCTTGCTGCCCGACTGCGTAATTCTCGACCCGAAATTGAGCGTCGGCCTGCCGTCGGCGATCACCACGTCGACCGGAATGGACGTGCTGACCCATACCATCGAATGCTACATGTCGAAGAAGGGCAACCCTTTTTCCGAGTTGCTGGCGCTCAAGGCGATCGCCTTGAATACCCGCAGCATTCGGCGCGCCTTCAGCCACGGCAGCGATCTTGGTCGCGTCATCCTTCTCGATCAGGCGGCTCCTGATGAACGTGCGCAGGAAACGGGTTGGCATGTGTGCCTGCACGTCGGCGAACGCCGCCGCGTCATGTTCGAGGGCGGCATGAAAGCTGACGCTCGGTGCCTCATCCGGGGCGACGGCCGCCTCGAAGATGCCGTCGATGACACAACAATGGAAATGGACGTGCTCGTTCAGGCTGGAGCAGAACCGGTGGATGAAGGCGACCGCTCCGATCTGTGCAGCGACATGGCTGCCGGGGCTATGGTCGCGTAGGCAACGCTCTACCACGCGCAGGAAAATGCGCAGCACCGTGCCTTGCAGAACCGCGTCCGATTGCAGAAAGTAACGCGGTCGCTTGGGCCCCGCGAGCACCCGTTGCCGCACCGGTAGCGGCGGCAAGGCATGATCGACCGGGTGCGCCGCCGTTTCGGCCATGCGCCAGGTGTTGCACAAGGGGCTCACACCACGACGTTTGTAGGAGTAGTCGATCAAGAAATCTTGCTGGCACTCGTCGCAGTACGCCCGGGCGAAGCCATGCGCAAGAATGCCGCATTCGAGATAGCGGCGGAAGGTTCGCTCGACATGGACCGGCGGTGCTTCACCGTTCTCGCCGCTGGCGATATCCAGCCAGGTTTCGAGGTGGGTCTGGACAATGCGATACCACAGCGTCCGCTCGGGGCGGTGGCGTTGATAACGCTGGGGTGTGGGCGCGGCGCATTGAGTGGCGGCAGCCATCGAGTTGGCCCATCCTGGTCGGGTAACTGGGACAGGATACTGTTTATATCCCCAAAACTGCGGACGCAGGAGCACAGCCGCAGCGGTTGATTCAGCAAGGCCCGCTGGAGACGCTGCACAGCCGAAGTTCGGATGGGTGCAGAGATGATGGCGATAGCGTGCCGGAATCTCAAAGCGTCCGCCGGCCAGACTCACCGTTCCGTCGGAGCGCCGTTGCCGTCGCGCCACCTCGACGCGGAATGCAGCAGACAGCACGGCGCTGCTGGGACATTCGCGCCGCACATTGGGACCGGCCAGATAGTGCGCCAACGGGGTGGCGCCGATCTCGGCATGGCGCGTTCGGTGATACTCCTGCTCGACCCAAGCCTGGGTCGCCTGATTGAGCAGATCCAGGGTCAAGGCATCTTCG
>JAIFNM010000131.1 GCA_020047725.1 Betaproteobacteria bacterium | reverse complement strand
TAGATACACACCCCTTTTGGCTGATTCGCCGTAGGCCTTGCGCCATGCGCCTTTCCGAGGAGCGTGTTACTGAGTGGTGTCAAAGTCGGGCGGTAGCGAAAAGGCATAATAAAACTGCGGCCGGGATCGGCCATCATCTACCATCCAACTCTTCCACAGAGCCATCATTCAAGCGGTTGTTTGGCTCTGAAACCTGCCAAAAGGAACAACTCAGACTCCTAGGCCCGAGTTTCAGGAGGCATCAGAGTCGCCTTGGCCTGGTATTTTCAACTTACGGAGTCGTTGATTCGTCCGATGATCAACTCGACTGCACAGCAATTCTTCAAGAACTGATGTCGGCGATATTGACCTAAACGGGTATCTCTTTGGCGCACGCAATATTTTGGCGCGACGCCCTGGCGGGTATCAACAGCCATTCGTGGCAGATCAAGGCACGCTGCGTCTTGGGTTGGGTCGGCTTTTCAGTCATTTACAGAAGTCGTCCGGCTTCCATTTCCGGACTCCGCGGTTACATGCGTCAAAGGATACCCCCTCTGACCTATTGACGAGATGCAGTGGATGCGCGCAGAACGAGTGCCGGGTCAAGAGCGATCGTCGCTCCAGCCCGCGTTGGGTCTTCCAGCCGCGCACAAATTCGTTCAATTGCCGATTCGGCGATCTGAACGTACGGTTGCCGGATTGTCGTAAGTGTGGGAAACGTGAAACTGGAAAGTTGAATGTCGTCAATTCCAACTACCGAAATGTCGGCAGGAATCTTTACCCCTTGCTCAAGAAACGCAGACATCATTCCCAATGCGACCAGATCGTTCATGGCGATAACGGCAGTCGGACGAGGTTGCATCGTCAGAATTTGCGCAGCAGCCACGTGACCGAACTGAGCCAGATCAGCATCATTATGGGCATACGTATGACTTGGGAGGTCTTCATCGGTAATCACCACGCCCTCGCCGAGCCGAAAACGTTGCAAGGCGTTTCTGTAACCCTGTAGGCGCGATACACGGTGCGGAGTCAACGGAGTGGCCGTGGCATAGGCAATCGATGTGTGACCCAGTGCTACCAGACAATCGACCGCTTTTTCTGCGGCCATTGTGTTGTTCATTGAAACGACATCAACGCGGTCGATGGCAGGATCGGCTCCAAGCGTTTCAAACAATACAAATGCAATGCCCTGTCGAATGAGTCCAATCATGGCCTCGGTGTTTTGCATTACCGATGCGGCAAGAATTCCCCGCACACCGTAGGCTACAAGCTCCCGAACGAAGGCCAGTTCCCGTTCGGGTTTTCGCTGCGTGTTACAGAGAACGACGCGGAATCCCTTCTTTTGCGCTGCCGCATCAACGGCCACCGCCAGTTCGGCGAAATAAGGGTTAACAACAGAAGGAACCAGCAGCCCCAGAATCGGGGCATTGCCAGTCTTGAGTTGCCTGGCCGCGCTGTTGGGCGTATAGCCGATCTCCTTGATTGCTTTTGCAATACGCTGCTGGGTTTCCAGCCGCATTTCATCCATCCGGCCATTCAAATAATTCGAGATGCTGGTCGATGACACGCCAGCCGCTTTTGCCACATCTTGAATGGTTGCTCCTCGTATCCTGCGCACTACCCACTACTCCCTAACTTGAAGCGTTGCCGAATATTGCCTGTTAAGTACACAGGGGAGTTGATGATACCAGTCGCTCTGCACTTTCGTAACAAAGCACGAATGCAAATCCAGTCACGTCTAAAGTTTGCCTACCGTAATAATGTCATTTCAATAAACCGGATGTCCGACGATCAAAGTTGGTAGCCAGGTCGAGAACGAAGGAACGTAGGTCACCACCGCCATCGTGAAGAACAACGCCGTGTAGAAGGGAGTGATGGTCTTCATCACTTGTCCAACGGATATTTCCCCGATCGCGCAGCCAACAAACTGAGTGGTGCCAACCGGTGGAGTGTTCAAGCCCAGCGCGCAGTTCAGCAGCATCACCATTCCGAACTGCACGGGCCCCATGCCCATCTGAAGGCAAATTGGCAGGAAGAGCGGCGTACAAATCAGGATTGTCGCAGGCATGTCCATGAACGTTCCGAGCAGGAACAGAATCAGGTTAACCAGGAAAAACATGATAAACGGATTGTTCGTCGCTGACATCATCAATGAAGCAGTCATGTCCGGAATTTCCAGAATGGCGATGATGAACTGAAACATGGAGGAAACCCCGACCAGGGTCAAAACGATACCGGTGGTCTTGGCTGCCTTGGCGGCGGCTTTCAAGAACTTTTGCCAGTTCATCGTGCGATACCCGACGAAGGTCAGCAGCAGCGTGTATGTTACGGCGATTCCGGCCGCTTCTGTTGCCGTCGTTATGCCCATGATGATGCAACTGAGAATGATCGCTATCACCAATAAACCTGGGATCGAAGCGATAAACGAGACCAGAACGGCGCGCCAGCCAGGGAACTTGTCCAAGGGGGGAATCGAACCATCAGGGCGGCGTGGAAAGTTGTTCTTTTTCGCGACCCAGTACGCTGCAGCCATCATGAACACCAGCAGAGCAAGACACGGCATCAGACCAGCGAACATCAGATCGGCAATCGAAACACCTTTCACCAGGAGTTCACCTGCCCCCGCTGGAAGAATCAGCGTCCCCATAACCCCCGATGCCGCAAAAGCATAGATGATCATGTTGTGCGAGGTGGGCATCAAGGCGCCACACAGTGCGGCGTGTGTCGTTACGTTGACGGCGTAGTCGGCACTGTAGCCTTCGCGCTTCATGATCGGAATCATCACGCCGCCCATCGCTGAAACATCCGCCACCGGCGATCCGGACACGCCACCAAAAAGGGTACAGGCCACGACATTTGCCATGCCCAGACCACCGCGCAAATGCCCAACGCTGTTACGGGCAAAGGTGACGATCTTGTCGGCAATTCCGCCGTGCAGCATCAGTTCACCCGAAAATATGAAAAAAGGGATGGCCAGGAAGGAGAACACGTTCATTCCTGAAACCATGTTCTGGATGGCTAGTTCTATCGGCAAACCCATTGACCAATAGGTTGCCATGCAGCTCATGGCGATCGAAAATGCGACCGGAACACCCAGCAGCAGAAAAAGGATAAACGTTATGCAGAGTACGGTTAATGCCATGATGGAGTGACTTCCTTGTCAGTGAACATAGCAATCAGGTGTTCAATCGAGAAGGAGACGATCAATACACCTGCAATCATGCAGGGGAGGTAGCGATAGAATTCCGAGATATGCAGAGTCGGAATGACATTCTGTTTGACGGCAAATCCCATATGGGCCGCGCCCCAGCAAAGGAGAACGCCAAAGATCGCGGTCAACACACCGACCAGCGAGCCGATCCAGAACTGTGACTTTTGCGGCAAGAGACCGATCAGGGACTCAAGCCCGATGTGGCCTTCATCGCGGACGCCGGCAGAGGCGCCGGCCATGGCCACGATAATCACCAGCAGCAACGCCACCTGCTCTGACCAGATTGGCGAATCGTTCAGAATGTAGCGCCAGAAAACTGAACTGACGACGACAGCAACAATGCCGATGAGGCCGGCAACGGCGATATACATGGCCCAGCGGGAAAGCCTTGAATTCAAGGCGGTAAGCCAATTCATTGAATTCTCCAGATTGCCCCCGAAAACATGAGTGATATGTCTTCGGGGCCGTGAGAAAAAGCTAAAGATTGCGGGTTCCTATTTGGTGTTGACGATTTCCTGAATCAGCGCTTTCAGTTCCGGAGTTGGGGCAAACTTGTCCCATACCGGCTTCATTGCAGCGACGAACTCCGGCTTGTTTACATCGTTAATAAACGTGACGCCCGTTTTCTTGAGAAACTCGATTACGGGCTGCTCCTTTTTGTTCCACTGCTCGGTATAGTATGGAAGCGCCTCTTTTGCTGATTCACGGACGGCCTTTTTTTCTTCCGGAGTCAGGGTGTCCCAGGTCTTTTTGGAGAACACCAGTATCTGTGAGCCCATCACGTGTTCGGTGGCGTTGTAGAACGGGGCCGCTTCATAGTGCTTGGCAGTTTCATACGACAGCGGATCATTTTCGGCCGCATCGACCAGATTGGTTTTCAAGGCCGAGTAGACTTCGGCCATTGGAATTGGTGTCGGGTTGGCGCCCATGGCCTGGGCCACAGCAATCCAGAGGTCTGAAGGCTGCACGCGTATTTTCATGCCCTTCATGTCAGCCAGGGTTCTGACGGGTTTCCTTGCGTACACCGAACGCGAACCACCTTCCATTAGGGATAGACCGACAAAACCCGCGTTATCAACGGCGGCCAGAATTTTGTCCCCCGTTGGGCCGTACATGACTTTTCGGAAATGATCAACGTCACGAAAAATGAAGGGGAACGACGGAACCAGTGTTTCCGGAACGATGCCGTGGAAATTGACCGTATTGACACGAATCATGTCTACTGCGCCGATCTTCAATAGTTCAACGGTATCCTTTTCGGAGCCCAGGGAGCTGTTGGTGAACACTTTGAGCGTCAGTTTGCCGCTCGTTTTTTGAGTAAGCAGTTCTCCGACTTTTTTGACATACAAGACGGTCGGGAAGTCAGCCGGGAGATTGTCTGTAACGCGCAATTCGCGTGCTTGAGCGGTAGTTACGGAAAAAGCCGAAGCCAATGCCAAAGCCAGAACCGCAGCAGTAAGACTCTTGAGTTTCTTTTGCATGTTTTCCTCCTGAAGTAATATGTAAATGCACCACCAAAGGTCTATTGACCTGTTTCGTAAAAAACTTGCCTTGCACGATCGGATAGGCCGCTCTAGTGTTTAATTGCAATATACAACGATAGAATTATAATGACTCTATTGCACGGGCGATGGGGGCGAGATGGCACGGGTGGCGGTTGTATTGTCGTGTACAGCGGAGGTTGTGGGCGAGCTTGAGCGACTGTCGCGAAGTCGAAGTGGCGAAGTTCGTCTTGCCGAGCGGGCGCGCATCGTGTTGGCGTGCCTGCAGGGTCGGCGCAATGACGAAGTTGCCCGTGAGATCGGCGTGCGGCCGAACACGGTCGGGCAATGGCGGCGACGCTTCGCCGCGCACGGCATTGCCGGACTGCGCGACGAACCCAGGTCGGGCAAACCCGCCAAGTACGGCGTCGAACTACGCGATCGAATCTTGGCGCAACTGGAACTGCCGCCGCCCGCAGGAATGGCGAGTTGGGATGGCGGATCTCTGGCGCTTTCGCTGGGCGTTTCTGATCACGCGGTGTGGCGCGTGCTGCGCAAACAAGGCATTCAATTGCAGCGCCACCGCTCGTGGTGCGTCAGTACGGACCCCGAGTTCGCAGCTAAGGCCGCCGACGTGATTGGGCTGTACTTGAATCCGCCGCAGAATGCCTTGGTGCTGAGCGTCGACGAGAAGCCATCGATCCAAGCGCTTGAGCGCACGCGTGGCTACGTACAGACCAGCAGCGGCAAGATCGTTCAAGGAATAAAGAGCACCTACAAGCGCCACGGCACGGTCAACCTGTTCGCCGCTTTGGAAGTGGCCACCGGCGTTATCCGCGGCAAGACGACGCAGACCAAGAAACGTGCTGACTTTCAAGCGTTCATGGATGAAGTGATTAAGGAACAACCCGCCGGACGCCAAATCCACGTCATTCTGGACAACCTCAGCACCCACAAGAAAAACGACGACTGGCTGGCGGCGCATCCCAACGTTACTTTCCACTTCACTCCCACGAGCGCAAGCTGGTTAAATCAAGTTGAGATTTGGTTCGGCATCTTCCAGCGCAAGACGCTCAGCAACGCGAGCTTCGGAAGCATCGAGCAACTGACCAACGCGATACATGACTTTACTGCCGCCTACAACGAGAACGCCGCGCCGTTCGTCTGGCGCAAGCGTGAGGTCAAGGGCGCGCAGCTTCGTAACACTATCGTTAATTTACGCAATTAAACACTAG
>JAIFNM010000322.1 GCA_020047725.1 Betaproteobacteria bacterium | reverse complement strand
GGGCGCGGCCACGACCCGCAGAACGTCGCCCACTTCCTCATCCAGTGCCTGTTCTGCATGTTTGCCGAAGACATCGGCCTGTTGCCGGCCAAGCTGTTCCAGCGCATCCTCAACAAGCGCGGCACCGACACCGTCAAGCTGAGCAACGCCTTCGGCGAACTCTTTCGTACCATGCAGGCCGGAGGCGATTTCCTGCTCGAAGACATCGCCTGGTTCAACGGCGGCCTCTTCGCCCACGTCGAACAGATCGAACTGACGCACGGCGAAGTCGACGCCCTGCACGCCGCCAGCCAGATGGACTGGAGCGCCATCGAACCGGCTATTCTCGGCACCCTGTTCGAGCGCGGCCTCGACCCGAAAATCCGCGCCCCGCTCGGCGCCAACTACACCGACCCCGGCACCATCATGAAGCTGGTGAACCCGGTCATCGTCGAGCCGCTGGCGCGCGAATGGGCCGACGCCCGCGAACGCATCGGCCCGCTGCTGGACAAGTACCACGACGGTGGCCGAGGCTCGCAGAGCGCCTACAAGGACGCGCAAGTCCTGTTCCTCGGCTTCCTCGAACGCCTGAAAAACTTCCGCGTGCTCGACCCGGCGTGTGGCAGCGGAAACTTCCTCTACCTCAGCCTGCGCGCCCTCAAGGATCTCGAACACCGCGCCAACCTCGACGCCGAAGCGCTCGGCCTGCACCGCCAACTGACCATCGAAACCAGCCCGGCCAACGTCCTCGGCATCGAGATCAACAGCTACGCCGCCGAGTTGGCGCGCGTCACCGTCTGGATTGGCGAGATTCAGTGGATGCTGAAAAATGGCTACGACTGCCGGAGAAACCCGATCCTCGCCACGCTCGACCACATCGAGAATCGCGATGCGTTGCTCAATGCAGATGGCAGCGAAGCGGAATGGCCGGCGGTGGATGTGATTGTGGGCAATCCGCCGTTCCTCGGCGGTAGCAAGAAAGGTGGCGAACTCGGGCGTGACTATTTCGACGCGCTTAATCGCGTTTACGCTGGCTCAGTGCCGGGTGGTGCCGATCTGGTTTGCTACTGGTTCCACAAAGCACGTCAGCAGATCGTTGGCGGCAAGTTGGGCGCGGCGGGGCTGGTCGCCACGCAAGCCATTCGCAGCGGTAGCAATCGCAAGGTGCTTGACGCCATCGGTTCTGAAACCACCATCTTTGATGCGTGGAGCGACGAAGCCTGGGTGAACGAAGGTGCGGCGGTAAGAGTTTCGCTGGTCTGTTTTGCCGCACCTGCACTGGATTCCGGGTTGCCTTCGGCCCCCGGAATGACGGTATGTCTGAATGGGCTGGCGGTTTCAAGCATCAACGCTGATTTGACCGTTGGTGGGGCAAGCGGTGTCGATTTGACGCAAGCCCGCTTGTTGGTCGCCAATGCCTCGGCAAGCTTCGAAGGCACGAAGAAATATGGCGACTTCGATATTCCCGGTGCTTTGGCACGGCAATGGTTGACCTGCCCCAATCCGCACGGCAAAAGCAACAGTCTGGTAGTCAAGCCGTGGGCCAACGGTCAGGACATTACCAAACGCCCCTCGGATACGTGGATTATCGATTTTGGTACGGACATGGCGGAAGGCGATGCGAGTCTTTTTGAGGGGCCGTATCAGCATGTGCTTGCGAACGTAAAGCCATATCGGCAAACAGTTAATCGCGAGCGCACACGGCGAAATTGGTGGCTGCACGAGGAGGCTCGCGTAGCGTTGCGTTTGGCAACTCTCAATCTGCCTCGTTTCGTTGCAACCCCGAGAGTCTCCAAGCACCGCTTCTTCGTCTGGCTTGACACCAAACTTTTGCCAGACACCCGCCTTTGCGTCATCGCCCGTGCCGACGACACCACCTTCGGCATCCTCTCCAGTCGCCTGCACGAAGTCTGGTCACTGGCCAACGCCTCCATGCACGGCGTTGGCAACGATCCCACCTACAACGGAAAATCCTGCTTCGAAACCTTCCCCTTCCCTGCGGGCCTCACACCCCGCGACACCGATCCCTCACTCCCTCCCCTTCAAGGGGAGGGGCGGGGTGGGGATGGGGAAATAGCCGATGTCGATGCAACCAAACCCCATCCCCATCCCAACCTTCCCCTTGACGGGGAAGGGGTAAAAGCGAGGATTGCTGCAGCCGCCCAGCGTCTCAACGAACTGCGCGAAAACTGGCTGAACCCGGCCGAATGGGTCGATTGGGTGATCACGCCGGAAGAGGAAAAAGCCGGCTTCCCGAAACGCCCGGTCGCCAAACCGGGCCACGAAGCCGAGCTGAAGAAACGCACCCTGACCAATCTCTACAACGTGCGCCCCGCGTGGCTTGATCTGGCGCATCGGGAACTCGATAAAGCTGTCGCTGCTGCGTATGGCTGGGCCGATTACACACCCGAGTTGCCCGATGAGGAGATCCTGCGCCGTTTATTGGCCTTGAACCTGGAACGGGCGGCCTGAGCACCGCGTCGATTGGCGCTGTACAAGGCGATGCTCTGGAGATGCCCGTATTCATTGGCTCTCCGAGGCGGTTGATCGATGATTACCTTCGGGTTCGGCAAGCTGAATCAACTTGACCCTTCAAAACGGGAACCCGGACTGAGGGCGGCTCGTTGTACATAGGCCTCGAAGTTGTCCAGCGGCAGGGGACGGCTGAAAAAATAGCCCTGATAGGCCAGGCAGCCGGAGGCGGCGAGAAAGTCTCTCTGGGCTTCTGTTTCAACCCCTTCGGCGATTACGCCGAGCCCCAGGCTTTGTGCGAGCGTGATGACCGCCCTGGCAATCGCGGCATCGTTCGAGTTGGTCTGGATCTCGCGAACAAACGACTGATCGATCTTCAGCTGGTCCAGCGGCAAGCGTTTCAGGTAGGTCAATGATGAGTAGCCGGTACCAAAATCGTCGAGTGAAAAGCCCACGCCCTCGGCCTTCAAGGTGTGCATTTTCGTGATCACTTCCTCGACATTGGCGACCAGCATGCTTTCGGTCAGTTCGATCTTCAGCCGCTGTGGATTGGCCCGGGTCGTGTTGAGAACGGCGATTACCTGATCGACAAAGTCCGCTTGGTGGAACTGGTGGGCGCTGACATTCACCGCGATCGTGAGGTGCGCCATTTCTGGCCGGATGGCCCAGGCGGCCAGCTGGAGGCAGGCCGTTTCAAGTACCCAGTGACCCAGGGGCAGGATGAGGCCGGTTTCTTCGGCCAACGGTATGAATTCGGCTGGCGAAACCAGACCACGCTGCGGGTGCTGCCAGCGCAAAAGAACCTCGGTTCCGGTGATCTGGTTTCGAGTTACCTGTGGCTGGTAGTGGAGTGTGAACTGCTTTTTCCGGATGGCCTCGCGCAGGTCCTTTTCCAGTGCGGCGCGCTTTACGACCGAAACCTCCATGTCGGGATCAAAGAATCGAACGGCATTTCCTCCGTCTTTCTTCGATCTGCCCATCGCGAGGTCGGCTTGTTTCAACGCGGTTTCGAGCTCGGTCTGGTGGCCAACGAACACGCTGGCGCCGATGCTTGACGTGACGTTGTATACGTTGCTTTCTAGCAGATAGTTCTGGTTCAGTGCCGCGACGATCTTTTCGCAAACCAGTTCGGTTTGCGTTGCGGCATCGTTTTTCACCGGGCTCAGGTTCGTCAGGATCAGCACGAATTCGTCTGCGCCCAGTCGAGACACGGTGTCTTCGGCGCGAACACTGGCCGTCAGGCGCTCGGCCACGCGTTGCAGCAACAGGTCGCCCATGTCGTGGCCAAGCGTATCGTTGAGCATTTTGAAATTGTCGAGATCGAGGTGCAATACGGCGCCATATCGACCATCGCGTGAGCTGGCAGTCATCGTTTGCCTCAGTCGATCCAGCAGCAGCGTTCGATTCGGCAGTCTCGTCAGCGGATCAAAGAAGGCCAGTTCATTGATTTTTTCTTCGGCCTTCTTGCGTTCCGTGATGTCGAATTGCGCTCCGATGTGCGTTCTTGACAGTCGAGATGGTCAGCCATTTTTGATACTCGGCACCATCCTTGCGACGATCCCAGATCTCTCCCTGCCATCCGCCCGTACTGTTGATGGTGTCCCACATGCTCTTGAAGAACTCTGGTGGGTGACGATTGGATTTGAGCAGGCGCGGATTCTGGCCCAGCGCTTCTTCTGCGGTGTAGCCGGTGTTCTCGGTAAACGCGCGATTGATTTGCAGGATCACCGAGTTCTGATCGGTGATGACCATTGCTTCCTGCGAGTCAAAAGCCACCGCCGCAATCCGAAGATCGGTCTCGATCTGTTTGCGTTCGGTTATGTCCTGGATTGTGCCGATCAGGGCTACAGGCGTTCCATCTTCGTCGACTTGCAGTGTGTCCAGGCAACTGATCCAGCGTTCGAGACCATCGCTACGGCGAGTGATCCGGAATTCCCGGGCAACAGGGGTGTGATTCCCCAGGGGCTTGGTCAAATGGCTTCCCCATGCTTCGCTGTCTTCCGGCGAGACCAGCGCCAGCCAGTGCTTGCTGTCGTGAGGATAGTCACCGTCCAGCCCGAAGATCTCGTCGAAAATATCGGAACTCTTCCAGCGGTGCGTAAGCAGGTCAAAGGAGTAATGGCCGAGATGGGCAATTCGTTGCGCCTCTTGAAGCGAAGCCGCCATCTCGGACTGTCGCTGCCAGGCGCGGCGAACCACTTGCATGAACCCGAGCAGTGCCACTATGAACGAAGCGACAAGTGCCCCAACGATCCAGGCCTGTTTGCGCCATGCCTTGTAAACCGAATCGTTGTCGATCCCGACATTTACGATGAAGCCATGTTTTGCGCTTCGGTAATAGGAATAGGTCCGGTCAATACCGTCGATGCTCGTGTTGCCGCTGCTGTATGTACCTTCAAGCGGGTTTTGATCGAGTGCTTCCTCGAATTTTTGTGAGCGGTTCGTTTCCCCGATGGGAAAACTGCTCAGACTGTCCGATGGATATCGGGCAAGTATCCGGAGTTCGGCGTCCCGCAATGAAATTGAGCTGCCGGAATCAATTTTTATTTTTTCCAGCAGCTTGTTCAGTTCATCAATTGAGACACCCGCGAAGACCACACCACCGAAGGAGCCATCCGCTTTATTGATGCGTCGCGCAAACGTCCAGACCCATTTTTTGATGACTCGGCCGAGAAAGGGTTTGTCCGAAACAAGTTCAAGTTTCGGGTCATCGCGCAGCCGGATGAAATGATCACGATCAGATGTGTTGACCGGGGGCGATAGAACATCAGGACCATAGAGGATGTTTCCCGAATCATCGGTGGCTCTGAAGTAGGCTACATAGGGGATATGCTTCCGCATCCCGGTCAACATGCGGTTGATTGATGCGCTGTCGACGCGATCGGCTGACAAGTGCTCACCAATTTTATCGGACGAGGCCAGCAACGCGATGTCGATGGTGTCGATCAGTCCGTCAAAGGTCTGTTCAAGGGACTTTGCCAGGTTTTTAGTGGAAACCGTCGCCCGACTTTCGGCCTGATCGCGTGACTGCGCCAGCATTGTCCACGCCGTAAAGGTAACGATCAGGATGACTGCAATGACGCCCCACTCGAAGAAGCGGTAATTGCTCGGGCTGGATGGACTGGCAACGGATGGCTTTGGAGTGGACATAAGCGTTCCTGCTATCCGTTGTCTATCCTGGCCGGGTTTGGGAAATCAAGCATTTTGATAAGCCTCAACGTTGCACATCAACAGAAACCGGATCGCCGCGAACGCCTGGCCCGCCCGCGGGGTTGGGAAACTGAGTAGTTACAACTTTACATGATAACGGTGTCGAAATTCACAAGGAGAAACCGCAGGCAATATTAACCCCCAACGTTGTTTTGTTTGCTGAAACACCTACTGCATTGGCCGTGGAGCCTGATAGGCATGCGCTTGTTGCACAAGCCAATGTCCATGAGGGTCTCGGGGCTCCACGCCTGAAATCAGCAGTCTGCCGCCGCTCCACGACTATGCCTTTGATACAGTGCCTCGTGAATCCGGCCGTTTGTAATGCCAGTCGAAGGAGCCGCCGCTGCCGGAGAACAGGCTCATGATGGCTCCGTCGACGATACGCAAACGCAGCTTGAGTTCCTTTGGCGTCAGCGTTGCCAGCGGCGGCTCATCACACTTGATGCGCAGACCGCGAATCCGCGTTTCGCCACCGATTTTCCTGACATTACACGCCACATCGTCACATGCCGTCTGTTCGGCAGTCTGAAGCTCTTCCATTTCCCTGGACAGCTCAACAGCCTGATCATCGAGTGTCTTGACGTAATCGCCCAGTTGCGCCAGAGCGCGCAAAGACGGGCCCACCTGCGCAGTCAGTTTTTGCCAGGCAAGCAGCTGGTCGTCGTTCAAAGCCAATTCCCTGCGCTGCAGCCGATTGGCGAGAGCCAGATAACGGGCCACGTCCTTCTGGCCGCGCAACTCGTTACTTTTCAGGCGCTGGGCTTCAATCTTGAGTTCGAGCGCCGTACGCTTGCCTTTCAGCACATCGATTCTGCCCTGATACTCCGAAAGATCAGGAATCAGCAGCGAAAAGACACAGTCAATTTCACCGCGCGCACGGGTTTCGAGGGCATTGATCGTCTTGCCAGCAATCGCGCAGCCTTCTGCTCGCTCAACCAGAACCTCATCGGCCAGCACATCGCAGCGCGTGACGTTGCCGAGCACGACAACGCGCGCAATGATCAGGCAACTCTCGGCGCGATTGACCGTAACACAGCCGTCAGGCGCAATCAGCACCGCCCCGGAGGCGAGTCCATCAACGACGATGTCGCCCGCCTCGTTAGTCACTCGTCCACCGACGACATTCTTCCTTAGCGAAACCGTACCGCCGTGGGAAAGAATAGTGCCGAAAACATCGGAATGCGCCGTGATGCTCCGGCACTCGACCGTCCGCTTTTCCTGAATTTCGCCAAACTCCTCGAATTCGTCGCCGGTCAGCGAGAGATCACCGGTGGTGCGGATGCTGACCCCTTCGCGATTGACGATCTTGTCCGTAATCGAGAACTGATGGTTCAGCGTATCAATGTTCAGAAACCCGCCAACCGCGGCAATCAGCTGTTCGCTCCCCTTCTCCTGCACAACGCGCGTGCCGGGTCCGCTCAGCGTCAATAGATCAATATCCTTGGGCAGGGGAGCCAGAAGCGGTTCGCCGGTAATGGCCCGACCATCGACACCGAGAACACGTGGATTCTTTCTGACCAGACTTTCGCCAGCGACAACCTGCGGATACCGGTTCTGGAACTGGCGCAGATCGATTCTTCCGTCGGGAAGCTGCCGTGGTGCGTTATCGCGGCGCAGGTGGGTTGCCTGTTCCCTGATCTCGGCATCGCGCCCCAGCTTTAAAGGGAGCGGTCGGGCGATGACAAGACGTTCATTGATCTGGTTTCTTATCGCCGCGGAAATAGCCGGATAGTCGAGGCCGTAGCGAACACCATGCTGCCAGGCGACGGCGACGAATTCGTCAACATCCAGACGGGTAGGAACGTTCACGGTTCTTTTGTCGACGCGTATGAGACCGAAGCCACCACCGGCCAGGTCCCCAAACACACCCTCTTCGATTACCGACTCAAGAAAGACCGATTCGAACTGATACTCGGCCACGCCGTTTTCAATCTTCAGCATTTTGTATAGCGCTTGCCGCTCAGGCTGAAAGCTGACGACATCGGCGGCAAAACGAACTTCCTGCGTGCGTTCTGTCGCATCCAACCCATCTTCATAAAGCAGCGAGAAGAAGCTTGGATAGTCAAGCGCACGAAAGAAAGTACCGGCAGAAAAAACCCGATCAACAAAGGCGAAAAAATCGAGGCTGGCACCGATCCGTGAAAGATCGACATAAACGCCGTCATCACGCTTGACGATGAAGCGTGACAGCACGATCTGTCCATCTTTTAAATCGACCAGATTGGCGGTGGCGCTGTGCTCAACAACAGATTCGTTAGTCATGGCAATTAACGGCGAGTCGTTCGGGCATCAGGAGAGTGGAAAGCAGTGTAGCAGCAAGTATGGCCGGCGTGCTTCAGCGAAGCGCCAACGGTTTTCAAGTGCAGCGTTGAGCTCAAGCAATAGAAAAGCAAAGACTTACCATAAATAAAACAAAGTTTAACTTTTAATAATGAAACTGCCCACCTAAACTTGAATCACTCCGATTGAAACGTAAAACAAATGCACGCCCCACAACAGGCCAAGCCAGCAATGCCCAACATCCCGTCCCTGCAGGCTGTCATCTTTGACGTCGACGGGACGCTGGCTGAAACTGAACTCGCCGGACACCGCGTTGCTTTCAACCGGACCTTTGCCGAATTTGGCCTTGACTGGAATTGGACACCGGAATTGTATGGCGAGTTGCTGGCTGTCACCGGCGGCAAGGAACGTGTCGCACTCTACGTAAAGCGCTACGCACCCGCGCTGCCCGAACAGGTCAATTTCAACGCCTGGATCGCCCGCCTGCACCAGCGTAAAAGCGAGATCTATTCCGAACTCGTACTGGCCCGCGCCATACCACTGAGACCCGGCATTGCGCGGCTGATTCGCGAGCTGAAAACGAACGGAATCCGTCTGGCGGTGGCCACGACGACCACTCCATCCAGTCTGAACAGTCTGATCGTGGCCAATTTCGGATGCGAGATGGGATCGCTTTTTGAGGTGATCGGCGCCGGCGACTCAGTCGTCAACAAGAAACCTGCACCCGACGTCTATCAGTGGGTGATGGAGCAATTGGACTTGCCGCCGGAAGCCTGTCTGGCGCTTGAAGACTCCTATCCTGGCCTGAGCGCCGCTCGCACTGCCGGCCTGCCCACGCTGATCACCGTCAACGGGTACACCGCCAACGATGATTTCAGCGGCGCTCTGAGCGTTATTTCCGATCTGGGCGAACCCGATTCTCCACCGCGCCACATCGCCGGCCAGCCGTTTGCTGGAACCTGCATTGACCTGACCCAACTACGCGCATGGCATCAGGCATTGCTCGCCGAACCCCTGCCTTAACTCCACGGAGCCCCACATGGACCAATCAAAACGCTATGCCGACCTCAGCCTGAAGGAAGACGACCTGATCCGGGGCGGTCAGCACATTCTGGTTGCTTACACGATGAAGCCCAAGGCCGGAACCGGCTATCTGGAAGCCGCTGCGCACTTTGCCGCCGAATCGTCCACCGGCACCAACGTCGCCGTGTCCACCACCGATGACTTCACCAAGGGCGTCGACGCCCTCGTCTATCGCGCTGATGAAGCGAGCGAGGACCTGCGCATCGCCTACCCGCTCGAACTCTTCGACCGCAACGTCATTGACGGCCGCTTCATGCTGGTTTCCTTCCTGACGCTGGTCATCGGCAACAACCAGGGCATGGGCGACATCGAGCACGCCAGGATGATCGACTTCCATATGCCCGAACGTGTCATCCAGATGTTCGACGGACCGGCCAAGGGCATCGCCGACCTGTGGCGCATCCTGGGACGTCCGGTCAAGGATGGCGGCTACATCGCCGGCACCATCATCAAGCCCAAGCTTGGCCTGCGTCCCGAACCCTTTGCCGAAGCCGCCTACCAGTTCTGGCTCGGCGGCGATTTCATCAAGAACGACGAGCCGCAGGGCAACCAGGTTTTCGCGCCGATCAAGAAGACCATCCCGCTCGTTTATGACGCCATGAAACGCGCGCAGGACGTCACCGGCGAAGCCAAACTGTTCTCGATGAACATCACCGCCGACGACCACTACGAAATGTGCGCTCGCGCCGACTTCGCGCTGGAAACCTTCGGCCCGGATGCCGACAAACTGGCCTTTCTGGTCGACGGCTTCGTCGTCGGCGGCCCCGGCATGGTCACCACCGCCCGTCGCCAGTATCCCAACCAGTTCCTGCACTACCACCGCGCTGGCCACGGCATGATCACCTCACCCAGCTCAAAACGCGGCTACACCTCCTTCGTACTCGGCAAGATGAGTCGATTACAGGGCGCGTCGGGCATCCACGTCGGCACCATGGGCTTCGGCAAGATGGAAGGCGAAGGCGACGACAGGATCATCGCCTACATGATCGAACGCGACGAATGCCAGGGGCCGGTCTACTTCCAGAAATGGTACGGCATGAAACCGACCGCACCGATTGTTTCCGGCGGCATGAACGCGCTGCGCTTGCCCGGCTTCTTTGAAAACCTCGGCCACGGCAACGTGCTTAACACCGCCGGCGGTGGTTCCTACGGTCATATCGATTCTCCGGCCGCCGGCGCCCGCTCTTTGCGTCAGGCCTACGAATGCTGGAAGGCTGGCGCCGACCCGATTGAGTGGGCCAGGGAACACCGGGAATTCGCGCGTG
>JAIFNM010000071.1 GCA_020047725.1 Betaproteobacteria bacterium | reverse complement strand
TGGACGCCCGCACGATGCCTTTGTCGTCCATGACGTAGATGGCGAGCGTCCCGGCGCGTTCATTGAGTTGCTCAAGGTAATTGTTTACCTTACCGGACAGCTTGGCATCGCTGGAATGCCCCAGCAAGTCGAGTACATCACGTTCAAGCTCAAGTGTGGCCGGAAAGTAGGCGTATTTGCCGATTTCACGTTCGAGGCTGGTGGAGTAAAGATCAAGCCGATGGCGGCCGGTGATTTCCCATGCGCTGGCTGATCTGGTACGTTGTGAAAGCCGCACCCGCGACCAGCGTTGAAAAGGCCAGTAGCAGAGCGGTAAAGCGCAGAGGGTGGCGTATGAGCATGCGGGCCGTTGGGTGAGATGATCTTTATTGTAGCAGGGGCTTCAAGGCAACATGCCAGAGGCGTCTGGGTAATGACTGAAAGATAAAATCAAACGGTGCCGTGAGGCATCGGGTGTGATTTAAAACGTGTATTGTTGAATTTGCAGCAAAGTTTATGCCCGTTGTGGCGCCGGGATGTTTCCGTCGAGAATCGTATGGTCTACTGACTCTTCGTCGTCTCTGGCAAGACGGCAGCGACGACCAGCGAGGTGCGGGCAACGTAGGCCTGGGTAATGAAAAGAATGGCGAATGACTGTTAAAGCATGGAACCGTCGAGGTTGAACGAATAGCCCTATGGCAGAACAAAACTGGTGATGCGGTTGCTGGCGCCGAATTTTTCCGGTTGCTCGATGGTTTTGGGGTAGGCGACTTCACTGCTGCCCGTCGAGAATACCAGCAACATCACGCTGCGCATCATTTGCATCAGGGTGAACACATGGCGTCCGAGAACGCCGATGCCTTGCGTGCTTATGGCCGCGCCCATCGCAGCGAATTCGCCGATCGGGGCGAACTGCATTATGAAATCAGTTCTCTTGATCATGACATGCACAGCTTCGTCACATGATCTGCGTCAGGATGGTAGCTGTCGTATTTCTGAACGAATTGTTGACGAAAAAAAGCCCCGAACCGGAGTTCAGGGCCTTGAATTGACGAACAGCGTGTTTCGGCCAATCCACGCAAAGCGCGGGTAGGCCGTTTGTTATGCCATGGCGTCGCGTGTTTCCTGGCTGACGGTTTCCGTGATCAGCTTGGCGATGACGAGGTCGCCAGCAACGTTCAGCGTCGTACGGCACATGTCGAGGAAGCGGTCGACACCGAGGATCAAGCCAATGCCTTCGGCCGGGATGCCGACCTGGATCATCAGGACGACGATCAGCGGCAGCGAACCGCCGGGGACGCCAGCTGTACCAACGCCTGCGAGGATGGACATCAGAACGACAAGAATCTGCTGGCCAACGGAGAGGTCAATGCCGTAGACCTGGGCCAGGAACATCACGGTGACGCCTTCAAAGAGCGCGGTACCGTTCTGGTTGGCCGAGGCGCCGACGGTCAGCACGAAGCGCGAGATGCGGGGCGGGAGTTTCAGAACGTGTTCGGCACACTCCAGCGCAACCGGCAGGGTGGCATTGGACGAGGCCGTCGTGAAGGCGTAAAGATAGACCGCCTTGCACTGACCGAAGAAGCCAAAAGGCGACGTCCGGGCAAGCGTCCTGATCGCTAGTCCATAAACCACGAAGAACTGGATAAGCAACCAGCGCATAGTAGGCGACGTTACCAAGGAAGCTGGCGCCCATCTTGTAAGCGGTGTTGAACACGATGCCGAAAATGGCGTACGGTGCCAGTTTCATTGCCAGTTCGATGATCTTCATCGAGGCCTGGAAGATGGAATCAAGAACCTGCGCCATCGGATGGTCATCATCCTTGATCACGGTGCTCAGTGCCCAGCCGAAGAACAGCGCGAAGATCATCAGCGCCACGATTTCCCCGGAGAAGGCTTTGGCAGCGGAATCGATCGGGTTTTGCGGCATCAGATCAACGATGTACTGGTACCACATCTTGCCCTGTGCCGCCTTGGCATTGCTCTGTAGCGTCAGTACGCCTGAGTTGGTGGCAAGTGCCGCCTTGTCGAACGCCAGGCCGACACCGGGCTTGAGGATGTTGGTCATGACGACCGCAATGATCACGGCGCAGCCGCTGAGCATGAGGGTATAGAGCAGCGACAATCCACCCACCTTGCCCAGACCGGCGCCCTTGCCGAGTTCCATCGTGCCGAGCATCAGGGCCGAAAGAATCAGCGGTACGACGACCATGAAGATCATGCGCAGGAAAGTGGCGCCAAGGAAGGTCATGACTTCACTGAACGAGGTCATGAAGGTGAACTCCTTGGCTGGCAGGTAGTAATAACCTATCAGGCCGAATGTCACGCCAAATATGAATCCCAACAACAACTTTGTATGCTGCTTCATTGCATAACCCCCTCTGTTTTTAAAATTGAAACGACTTTTGAAATCTTTACCCGGACAGGCCAAGCCCTTATCGGTCCCGTGGCTCTAACGATTCTTGCTTGCGCAGGGCCGTGTCAGGTTAGCTTGTGAGCACAGAACGTGCCATTGCCGAGAGCGTGTAAGTGGTGGATTTATTGTGAATTGCTCTTGTGGTTTTTCCCAAGTATTCGGATTTCCGAATGTTTGGCGAAAAAGCCGTTCGGAGAACCGAACGGCGTGCGAACCTGAAGTGTTAATGGCTTTGACTATTTCTCAAATTTCGGACTGATCAGATTCTCGAAGGAGAAGACTTCGTCCCAGTGTGCCTGTGTCAGCAGCTTGCGCTCATTGACGACGATGTCGTGCAGTGACTTGCCACTCTGGTGGCATTCACGCGCGATTTCTGCGCATTGCTTGTAGCCGAGTGAGGGTTTCAAGACGGTAATGATGCCGAGCGAGTTGAGCACCATTTCTTTCGAATGCTCCGCATTGGAGGTGATTCTCTGGATGCATTTGGTGCGCAGGCTGTTGACTGCATTTTCCATTGTCGAAATCGATGTGAACAGCGCAAAGGTGATGACCGGTTCCATCACATTGAGCTGAAGCTGCCCGGCTGTATCTGCGGCAGGTTGATTTCGTGGAGGAACTGGCGGACTTCGGCGATGCGCTCCGCTTCCTCGACGATGGTCGTGCCCAGCCGTGGAATTGCTGCCTGAGCGACATGGGAACGGCGTCTCGCAGATATGTTCGGCCCATCTTCAGGACGCTGTCGAACTCCTTGCCCTTGGTGAAAAACGAGCTTTACAGTTTACGTAGAGCTTCCATGTCGCTGGAGAGGCGAAGGATCAGGGCCAGCTGGAAGGCGGTCGGGCAGAAGTCGTTGGTCGTTTGGCCGAAGTTCATGTGATCGTTCGGATTGACGAACTGGTACTCGCCTTTCTGTTGACCGAGTTGCTCAAGCGCGAGGTTGGCGATCACTTTGTTGGCATTCATGTTGGTTGACGTACCGGCGCAGCGCCGAATATCGAGCGTAGTCGGTTGCAATTCCGAACGTTGTTGGCGTATCCCGGAAGATCGGGTCAGAGCAACTGCTCAATATCCCCTGCGATTGACTCCGGTGTTGCTGCGGGTGCGTAGCGCTTGATGACTTCGCCGTCGCGGCTGACCAGGAATTTGGTGAAATTCCACTTGATGCTTTCACTACCGAGAACGCCGCGTGCCGAACTTTTCAGGTGTTGGAAGAGCGGGTGCGTGTTGTTGCCGTTCACCTCGATCTTGGCAAACAGCGGAAAACTGACGCCATAATTTTTCTGGCAGAAGCTGGCAATTTCTGGAGCGCTACCCGGTTCCTGTGCGCCAAACTGGTTACATGGAAAACCGAGGATTGCCAAGCCTTGTTCCTTGTAGCGTTGGTAGAGCGTTTCGAGGCCGGTGTATTGCGGCGTGAAACCGCAGTTGCTGGCGGTGTTGACGATAAGCAGAACCTTGCCCGCGTAATCGGCGAGTGACTGTGTTCCGCCGCCGAGGCTCTCTGCCGTAAATTCACTCAGTCCGTAGGCCGATTCACTCATGATTGCTCTCCTTTTTTTCATTGTACGGGGTTGCGTCAGGCTGGTCCGGAATGCACGCATCTACCATTGCGGGCTCAAGCGCAATACCCATAGCAGCGTTTACCGCTTTCCCATGGACAACGCACGCGCCACAAGTTCAATGTCTCTTATCTATATCGCCATGGAGCTCGAATGCTGGATAAATCAGGGGAAATTGCTCGAGACCCGCATGAATATTGGCTTTACGGGCAACACTATCCATAGAACGCCAATTGACGCGCCTTTCGAGAGGGTGGCAAATTTCCCCGCCGGTAGCTCCGTCCAACGGTGAATTTTCGCGCATCGGCTTCTTCAAAAAAAGCTTGACAGAGATAAACGCTCCAGCGTAAAGTTTTCGAACTAACTCGCGTTAGTAACGCGAGTTAACAAAATACAAAACACCTTGGAGGGTCTTTTGAAAAATCATGCATGCTGCGTAATGAGCGAGGCTGAGCTACAGCCCGTGCTTCGGAAAATTGTCCGCGGTTGCGAAGTCCTGTGCCTGGAATCCTGTTCCTTCGAATCTCGTGCCATGCGGCGCCCCAATACGGCTGCAGTGTGCCTTGCCACGCAAGGGAGCCGGTCATGACCGCCATCGTATTCAAGGGTGTCCACAAGTCGTACGGAGATCATCCGCCGGTCCTGCGCGAAGTCGACCTCGAAATTCGCGATGGTGAGTTCTGCGTCTTCATCGGCCCCTCCGGCTGCGGCAAATCGACCCTGCTGCGCATGATTGCCGGTCTTGAGGAAATCAGCGCAGGTGACCTGTTCATCGGTGGCAACCGCATGAACGATGTCGCCCCGGCCAAGCGCGGGATCGCCATGGTCTTCCAGAGTTACGCACTTTTTCCGCATCTGACCGTTTACGAGAATATGGCCTTTGGCCTACAGCTGGCCAAGCTGCCCAAGGAACAGATCGACACCAAGGTGCGCGAAGCGGCGCGCGTTCTGCAGCTTGAGCCCTACCTTATGCGCAAGCCGAAAGAGCTCTCCGGCGGACAACGTCAGCGAGTGGCCATCGGACGCGCCATCGTCCGTTCGCCCAGAGCCTTCCTGTTTGACGAACCGCTGTCGAATCTCGATGCCGCCCTGCGCGTACAGACGCGTATCGAGATTGCCCGTCTGCACAAGCGTTTCGCCGAAGCGAGCATGGTTTATGTGACGCACGACCAGATCGAAGCCATGACGCTGGCCGACAAAATCGTGCTGCTGCACACCGGAGACGATGTCGCCAAGAAGGGCAGTCTGGCGCATGTGGGAACGCCGATGGAACTATTCCACCGACCGCGCAACCTATTTACTGCCGGATTCATTGGCTCGCCAAAGATGAATTTCCTGAAGGCGAAAGTCGTGCGTGGAGACTCGCAATCGGCGACCGTCAAGGTGCTGTGTGGGCCGGAACTGCGCGTCGCCGTCGATGGCTCCCGCCTTACGAGCGGTGCTGACGTCACGGTCGGTATTCGCCCTGATCACATCGTTGGCCCTGATCAATCAGATCAGCGCATGTCTTGCCTCGTCGATATTGTCGAGCGCCTGGGAACGGCCACCTATCTCTACACCCACCTGTGTGACGAGCCCGGTGCCGACGCCGGGATGGTGGCGGTGGCACCCGGTGATTCGCGAGCCGTCTCGGGCGACCGGATCGAACTTGGTCTGCCGTCGCACGCGCTGCATCTGTTCGATGCCGATGGCGACGCCCTGATGCGCACCGTTGATCTGCCGGCCTGAAGGAGATCACGATGACCACAACAAAGGTAATCGACTCCAACGCGAAACCGCCGTCACGTTCGCTTGCGTACCGGCTCCGCTTTGAACTTTCGGAACTCCGCCATTCGTTCTCAACACGTAGGCGCGCCGAAACGCTGACCGGCCTGCTGTTGGTCCTGCCAGCTTTGATCGGTTTCCTGATCTTCTACGCCGCACCGACGCTGCGCGCCGTGGAAATCAGCTTTACCGACTGGAACCTGCTGAGCGCGCCGCGCGCCGTCGGCTGGGCCAACTACGCGAAGATGATGGACGACGGCCACTTCTGGCTCGGCATGAAACTGTCCGCCTACTACGTGTTGCTCAATATTCCGTTGCAGACCGTGCTCGGCCTGTTTCTAGCTGTGACCATGGATCGCCTGACGCGCTCACTGTTCGTTAAATCCGTCATTCTTCTGCCTTACCTGCTGTCCAACGTGCTAGTGGCGATGATGTGGGTCTGGCTGCTCAATCCGATGCTCGGCTGGGTCGACTTTGTTATCCAGCAAATCGGGTTCTCGCGCCAGCCATTCTTCGCCGGCCCCGAGCAAGCGCTGATGACGGTGGCGGCGGTCAATATCTGGCGCCACATGGGGCTGATTGCGATGCTCTTCCTCGCCGGCCTGCAGAACATTCCGCGCTACCTGTACGAGGCGGCTTCCCTGGAGGGTGCCAGTGAATGGCAGATGTTCCGCCGCATCACGCTGCCGCTGTTGCGACCGGTCATGGTCTTTGTGCTGGTGACCAGCGTCACCGGTTCGTTCCAGATTTTCGACACAGTCGCCGTGGCGACCAATGGCGGCCCACTCGATTCGACACGTGTGATCGTCCACTACATCGTGCAGAACGCCTTCGGCTTCTTCCGCATGGGCTATGCCTCGGCCATGTCAGTGGTGCTGGGCCTGGTGATGGTTGCCTACACCATCCTGCAGATGCAGATCATGCGTGCCAACGAAAACGATCTGGCCTGAGCCAACACAAAGGAATGATGCCATGAGCTTACCTACCAGCGTTCCCGGTTCCCGCAGTCACTGGACGCCCGGCCGCCTGCTGACCTGGGCCGTCCTGGTCTGCATGATCGCGCTGACCCTTTTGCCGATGTGGATGGTGGTGAAAACCGCCCTTATCCATCCGGCGGACTTGTTTACCCGATCCACTGATTTCCTGCCGCACAATCCGACGCTGGCAAACTTCGGGCGCGTGCTTGGTGTGCTGACGGCAGAGGAGAGCATTGCGATCGGCGGTTCCGGGGCCGAAATCAATATCCTCAACGCCTTCGTCCATTCGGTGACGTTTACCGTCATCATCGTACTGGTGCAGACGACGAGTAGCGCAATGGCGGCTTACGCTTTCGCCCGCTTGCGTTTTCCCGGCCGTCAGACGCTGTTCGGGCTGTTCGTCGCGTCGATGATGATTCCGGGCGTGGTTCTGTTCATCCCCAACTTCATCATGATCAAGGACCTCGGTTGGCTCAACACCATGGCCGGCATGGTCGCGCCCTTCTGCCTGATGTCGGGCTTCTCGGTGTTCTTCCTGCGCCAGTTTTTCCTCTCGATCCCGCGCGATCTGGAAGAAGCCGCCATCATTGACGGCGCGTCCCATCTCTATGTGTTCGTCCGCGTCGTGCTGCCGCTTAGTGTCACGCCGATGGCCACTATCGCCACGCTGATCGGGATCAACAGCTGGAACGAATTCTTCTGGCCATTCATCGTGGCCAAGGAGGAAGGAATGCAGGTACTGACCGTTGCCCTGCAGGCCTTCCAGTCGCAATCGCCACAAGGACAGCCGGACTGGACCGGCCTTATGGCGGCAACCACGATCACCTTGCTGCCGACGATTGTCCTGCTCGTCTTTCTCGGCCGCCGGGT
>JAIFNM010000059.1 GCA_020047725.1 Betaproteobacteria bacterium | reverse complement strand
TGGATGACAAGACCAACGGAACCGTCACACAGATCACCACGCGTTATACCGTGCTAAAAACCTTATCAGGAACGGAAGTAATCATCCCCAACGAGTATCTGGTAAGCAACATCATCCGCAATCAGTCGTTTACCGACACGCGTGTGCGGGTGGGTTTGAGTATTCAGGTAGCTTACGACTCGGATCTGGAGAAAGCAATGCGCCTGATGGTCGAGGCGGCCCGGCAACAGCCAAGGGTGCTGGCCGATCCTGAACCGGGTGTGCTGCTCACCACCTTTGGTGAAAACGGCATCAATCTGGAACTGGGTTACTGGGTATCCGATCCGGAAACCGGAACTGGCGGTGTCAGTTCGGATCTTGGTCTGGCTATCTGGAAATCGTTTCGCGAAAACGGTATCAGAATTCCATTCCCGCAGCGCGAGGTGCATGTTGTAAGCGGTGCCGAGGTGCTGGGCTGATACAGATGCCAAAAAAAATCCCACGCCGTTGGGCATGGGATTAAAAGTCCCATCAAGGATGGGTCAGGGAGGGTCAAACATTGTCAGCGGGGGACGCTGAAGCAATGAAATCATTCTAGGGAGTACCAATTAGTGTGTCTGTAGTTCGTATTCAGCGTTTGCGTGACGGTGTGTAACAGCTTTGCATAATAAAAAGCCCGAAACATTTTCGGGCTTTTTATTATGGTGGGGTCAATGGCGCTTGTTGTTGGGTCTTTCTCTCCAGCAACGCAAGCCGTACCAAGCGATTGCGCAGGGAATGGCGATAGCAGCGGCCTTGATGATATCCATGTGCCCGTCGGACAGCAGATCCCAGGCAACGATCCCGACGAAAATGCCAACGCCTTCAGCAATCGGGAATGTCGTGTGTGGGGTTGGCATGGTATTCAATCTTTCATCTTCCCGAGGCTTGATGTTGATTTAACACTGAACTCGCGAAATAGATTGAATTGAGACATGCCGAACTTCTCCATCGGTCTGACTATCGTAACTATCGGGTGAAACGATGATAGGCCGGTGGAGTACGCGTGTCTTTAGTGCTTTCGTCCGGTTTAGGTGACGTTTTGTAACAGGGGCCAGCTGAGTGTGAAACGCGCGCCGCCAAGGGGCGATTCATCGACCGTCGCCGTACCTCCGTGCTGTACCAGAACGAGTCGGACAATGGCTAAGCCAAGACCGTAACCTCCAGTCGCGCGGTCGCGTGAGCGATCCAGCCTGGTAAATGCGAAGAAGATGCGCTGGCGTTCCTCTGGCAGGATTCCGATGCCATCATCATCAACATGCACATGGACGCGATCTCCGATGACTTCGGCGCTGACGGCGATCTTTGATTTTGCGTACTTGATGGCGTTACGCAGCAGGTTGGTGATGGCGTACGGCATGCTTTTCAGATCGAGCTCAACGTGCTGGCCTTCAGGCAATGCGCTGCTATCGACAGTGAGTTCTATTGCACGGCTCAGAATACGCATGGAGTCGACTTTTTCCTCAAGCCATGGAGCCAGCTCGACCGGCGTCAGGTGCAGTTCGGGCTGTTCGCGTTCGAAACGCGAATATGTCAGGCTGGAATCGATCAGATTGTCGAGTTCGTCAAGATCGACTTCCATCATTTGCCAAAGGCGTTCCCGCTCGGCGTGTTCGTCGGTTTCCACGAGCATCTCGAGCGCAAAGCGCATCCGTGCAATCGGAGTGCGCAGTTCGTGCGAAATTGCACTCGATGTTTCCTTCTGTGTGGCGATCAGCCGTTGGACGCGCTCGGCCATGCCGTTTAGCGTGTCGGTCAGTAGTTGAAATGCGCTGCTGCGTGCTTGCGGAGCACGTGTTTCAAAGTGGCCGTCGCCAAGTGATCGTGCCGTCTGGCGCAACGCTTCAAGATCGCGCCAGACAGGGCGTACCCAGAACCACACGGCAATAGCGAGGCACAGACCGATCAGGCTCCAGGTCAGCAGGCGGATACGCAGTTCCAACGGCATGGTTCGCGGGCGATCCGGGTCGGCGTCGGGCGACAACGGTCCGACAACGAGAATCTGTGGCGTTTGCTTCAGGCGGTGATAGATGATGTCACCATCGGCATCAATGGCAAGTTCACCGTTGTCCAGTTTCTCTGCCTGTTTGGGTGGAAGTTTGAGCGTCCAGCGTTCGACGATATCGAGCTTGTAGGTGAACTTTTCACCCAGCGAGGCGATGGCTTTTGGCCACTGCGAGCGTGGTTTGCGGAACAGGTCTTCCTCGATTAGGACGATGGTGCCGCGCATGAAGCGGCCGGTGTAGTCGTCGGTGATACCTTTGACGGCCGTCGAGATGACGAAATCAGCGAAAAAGGCGATGGCGACAAAGGAACCCATCACCAGCAGGTAGAAGTTGAAAAACAGGTGCGACAGGCTGTAACGGCCGCGCCAGGGTGCCGGCTTGTAACGCCCGATGATGTCGAGCAGCCGGTTGTTGCGACTATTATTATTGCCAGTCATGCTTGCTGAACAGGTAGCCCTTGCTGCGTACGGTCTTGATGCGGGTCGGGTTTTCCGGATCGTCGCCAAGTTTACGGCGCAGGCGCGAAATGCGTGCATCGATGGAGCGGTCCAGACCGTCAAAGCCGATACCGCGTAACTGCTGCAGCAGATCGTCGCGCGACAGGATGTTGCCGGCATGGCGAGCGAGTAGCCAGAGCAGGTCGAATTCGGCGGTGGTCAGGTCGATGGCCTCGCCGCCCAAGTGGGCGCTGCGCGTTGCCTGGCTGATGTTGAAGCTACCGAAGGACAGTTCAGCCATTGCTTCGGTTTCCGTCGCCTCGTCTGCCGACGTACTGGGCGTTGGGGCGCGGCGCAACAGGGCCTTGATTCGAGCCAGCAGGAGGCGGGGTTGAACCGGTTTGGCGATGTAGTCATCGGCGCCGAGTTCAAGGCCAAGAATCTGGTCGAGATCTTCGTCGCGTGCCGTCAACATCAGGATCACCCCACTGTACTTGTCGCGTACAGCACGGCAGACCTCGAAGCCATCCTTGCCAGGGAGCATGACGTCGAGGATCACCAGATCGGGATCGTCAGTCAGAATCCGGGCTTCGGCCGTGTCGCCTCGGGCTTCGATCGTGACTTCGAAATCGTTCTTGCGCAGGTATTCAGCAGTCAGGTCGGCGAGTCGCGCGTCGTCTTCGACCAGCAGGATGCGTGTTTTCATAGCGTTATCATAACGGGTTGACGGCTCGGGATAAACGGGCATGAAGATTTACTTGCCGGCAATCGAAAATGCCGTGCCCGAAAACTGCCCGATACTGAGTCAAAGACAAGGACATGCGCCAGCTCTCCATCATTTTGCACCCCATCGCTATTGACTTAGAATCAGCCTGTTGTCTGTACACATTCTATTTATCTTTTTCTGGATTGCCATGCGCTTTTCTACACGAATTGTATTTGTCTTGCTGGCTTTAGCTTCGCTCGGTTTGCTGGCCTCCGGTCTGATCCTCGGTGAGTTGGCGCGTTTGCAGCCATGTCACCTGTGCAATTTTCAACGCCTGCTATACATGGTACTGGGGTTTTTTGCGCTGTGCGGCGCGTTGATGCCAGGACTGCGCAGGTTGTGGAGTGCTCTTGTCGCGCTGGTGGCTCTGGGCGGGGTGGCGGCGGCGCTTCAGCAGAGTTGGATGCAGTATGCCCCGCAAGAAGCGATTGAATGCGGATTCGGGGATCCGACGCTTGTCGAGCAGATTGTTGACTGGCTGGGAATGCAATGGCCGTCGATGTTCATGGTGACCGGCTTCTGCACCAACAAGGACTGGGTGTTTCTCGGCCTCTCGCTGGCCAACTGGTCAGGGGTATGCTACTTCTTGTTATTCGCTGCCGCTGCCTGGCTGTTGTTCAGGCGCGATCCGGCATCGAAGTGATTTGCCGCACTGCCGCTTTCATGAACAGCACCTCGTCGGTGGATTTGCTGTCGTCGACCAGAAAGCCGAGATCCACGTAGAGCGACAAGGCGGCCGAATTGTTGCGATAGACGCGCAAGGTAATCTCGCCTGCCCCGGTTTTGTGCACTGCTTTCTCGATGAGTTGCTGACATAGCGTGCGGCCGTAGCCTTTGCCCCGCTTCGTCGGCGACACGATGATTCTCCCGAGGTGAACTACCCCCGGTGCGGCGCCCCAGAATTGTCCAAAACCACAGGTGCTAGTTGTTTTATCAGTCAGGCACCAGCTTTCGACGCCTTCAATCGCGAGCAGGCGGGGGAGTTCTTGTGCGCTAAAAGGAAAGGGCACGCGAGGACCAGCCCAGCAGGCGCAAGCGGTCGCGTCGGTGATCCACGATGCGATGGTTTCGTAGTCGATTGGTTGTGGGGGATCGAGTCTGCAAGTCATGGAACACATGCCAGGGTAAAAAAGTGAGGTTTGCGTCGCGTCGATGGGGCAGAACGGATGGTTTCTGACTCTTGCGTTCCATTATAAAACGACGTATATCTGCGTATCCAAATCAGCAGTACGTTTCAAGAGTATTAATAAATACAGGTGCTTGGTATCGTTGTCCAGCTCTGGAACTGGCCTGTTGCCCAAAAAATCATTTTTGGCACACCTTTCTGGAGCCGCTTTTTTGAAAAAAATTAAGCAAAAATCACCCTTTGACAGGAGAGTCTGATGTTACGTAAAACTGCAATTGCAACCAGCCTCATTCTTGGGTTGATCGCCGCTCCCGCGTTCGCAGCAAAGACCATTGTCTATTGCTCGGAAGGTAGCCCGGAAGGCTTCAACCCGATGTTTTATACGACGGGCACGACGCATGATGCCTCGTCGGCCCAGCTCTTCAATCGTCTGGTTGAGTTTGAAGTGGGCACGACCACCATTGTTCCGGGACTCGCAACCGCTTGGGAAGTCTCGCCGGACGGCCTGGTCTACACCTTCAAGCTGCGCAAGGGCGTCAAGTTCCATTCCAAGGAAAAATACGCGCCAAGCCGTGATTTCAATGCCGATGACGTGCTCTTCACCTGGTATCGCATGGCCGATGCGAATCATCCGTTCAACAAGAATACACCCGGTGTTAACTATGCCTATTTCATGGATATGGGCATGGACAAGATCGTCGACAAGGTCGAGAAGACCGATGACTACACGGTGGTCTTCAAGCTGAAAGCACCGAATGCCCCGTTCATTGCCAACATGGCGATGGACTTCATGTCGATCCAGTCGGCTGAGTTTGCGACCAAGATGAAGGAAGCCGGAACGCCTGAACTGATCGACCGCGAACCCGTCGGCACCGGTCCGTTTGTCCTGAGCTCATATCAGAAGGATGCGGTGATCCGCTACAAGGCGCACGAAAAGTACTTTGAGGGCCGTCCGAAACTGGATAACGTGATTTTTGCGATTACGCCAGATGCATCGGTGCGTCTGGCCAAGGTCAAGACCGGTGAATGCCAGCTGATGGCGTATCCAAAGCCCGCCGATCTCCCGGCACTCAAGGCCGACAAGTCGATCAATCTGTTGACCAAGGAAGGCCTGAACATTGGCTACCTGGCGTTCAACGTCGAGAAGAAGCCCTTCGACAACAAGATGGTGCGCCAGGCGCTGAACATGGCGATCGACAAGCAGGGCATCCTGGATACGATCTATCAGGGCGCCGGACAGGTGGCCAAGAACCCGATTCCGCCGATCTTGTGGTCGTACAACGACAAGATCGTCGACTATTCCTACAGCGTGATCAAGGCGCGCGAACTGCTGGCCAAGGCCGGTTACAAGGATGGCTTCGAGATGGATCTGTGGTATCTGCCCGTGCAGCGTCCCTACAATCCGGACGGCAAGCGCATGGCCGAGTTGATCCAGGCCGACTTCTCCAAGGTTGGCGTGAAAGCCAATCTGATGACTTACGAGTGGGGCGAGTATCGCAAACGCGCCAAGAATGGTGAGCATCAGGCAGTGATGTTTGGCTGGAGCGGCGACAATGGCGATCCCGACAACTTCTTTGCCAATCTGCTCTCCTGCGATGCGGTCAAGGGCGGTGGCAATTTCGCCCG
>JAIFNM010000047.1 GCA_020047725.1 Betaproteobacteria bacterium | reverse complement strand
CAGCAACCGGTGATGAAACCAAACAGCAGAAGCTCGCTGCCTGATCAATCAATGCTAAAAGCATCCCGTACACCAGATTTGACCTTAACTCGCCGTATTAATATGGCCCCTTTTTTCCTAAGTTCCCAGCGAGGGGACGCTCTAATCATTATGTTGAGTAATTGCATCTGCTTTTCCCAGCTGTTTATCGGGGCCTATTACCTTCCCCAGAAGATGCCGGATGGCTTCACGAGGCAGGTACTTGGTGAGCGAACAGCGAGTTTCACCGAAAGGCTTGGATGCCAGTTTAGTTATTTGTACCTATATTAATAGTCATTTGTATCAATTGCTGATTAGTTATATATCGATGACTATCAGTCGCAACCAGTTGTGATTAGAGCATATCGATAAAATTTGCAATAGCCAGAGGGAGAGCACCGCTGATCCTCGCGCTCACTACTCTATCGACGGAATCTCCGGGACGAAAAAAACTTGGATTCAAACATGAAAACAATCCAACTGCGCATTGGTCAAAAGCTTGTTATCGCGTTAATTCTGTCGTTGGTTCTCTCGTTTGTCGCGGCTGGTCTGACGATCGCGCTGAAGGCCGAGAAACATGCAAATGAGACCGCGGAGAACATTGCAGCAGGGGTCAATGCTCAAGCCCTGTCGTTGGTCGAGACGTTCGCCACGGAACTTGAAATCACCAGTGCGCGTCTCCTTGGCGGGGTCAAGCTTGGCTACCCAAACACTTTCAGGCTCGACGACAAGGTGCGCATCCGCGTCGGAGATCGCGATACGCCCGCTCTCTATCACGGCGCATCCGTAGTGAATAATGAAGTTACCTGGCTCGACCGCTATTACGCCGAAACAAAGACCGTAGCTACGTTCTTTGCTCGTGACGGAGAAGATTTCATTCGGGTCACCACCTCTTTGAAGACAGAATCGGGTAATCGCGCCGTCGGAACCGTCCTCGACCGAAGTCACCCTGCCTATGCACGCCTTAAGGCTGGCGAAGAATTCCATGGTGTCGCCCGCCTCTTCGGGCGCGACTATTACACCCGCTACCGGCCGATAAGCGAAGGTGGACAACTGATCGGCGCGCTCTTCGTGGGCGTCGATCTAACTGAGAACATGGCGAAGCTCAAGGAGCGCCTGAAAGCAGTCAAGATCGGCGAGACCGGCTACGTCTTTGTCCTCAACGACAAAACCGGCACGCCAGAATACGGACAGTTTGTGGTTCATCCCAACCCCAACCTTGAGGAGAAGAGTGGTTTAGATCTCAGGGACGAAGACGGTCAATTCTTCATCAAGGACATACTCAATAAAAAGCAAGGGGTTATTCATTACGTTTGGAAGGCTACTGGAAGCAACTCGACTTCTGAAGCCGTTGTTCAATTCGCGGCCTTCAGCCCTTTCGGCTGGATCATCGCCGCCAGGGCCGACAAAGCCGAACTCTCAAGCGGTGTCGTCGCCGTAGAACGTATTGTGATGATTTCGGGAGCGGTCCTGCTCCTGCTCTTACCGATCCTTATCTACCTGGTGGTCGGACGCGTGGTGACCAGGCCGCTGGCGGAACTGCAACGCTTCTGTACGGACGTGGAACAGCACCGTGATCTGACGCTAAGCCTTACCACCTCAAGCCAGGACGAAGTTGGACAGACCATCGGCGCCGTGCAGCGCCTGATGCGGACCCTACGTGGCGCGTTCGGCGACATCCTGACCCGCATCGAACGCCTGGATGCCGCTGCACGCTCGCTTTCCGGGGCGGCACAGGACGCTGCCGCCAATTCCGGCAGGGCCAGTGACGCGGCAAGTGACATGGCCGCCTCGGTCGAAGAACTCAGCGTCGGCATCAGTCAGATTTCGGACAGCGCCAACGAAGCCGCCAAACTTTCGCAGGCTGCGGGTGACGACTCGCGCGGTGGCGGGGCAACCATTCTGCGGGCCACTGCCGAAATGAATGCGATCGCCGAAACCATGCAGGCAACGGCAGAGGCCGTTGGCGCGCTGGGCGAAGAGTCGAGACAGATATCCGGCATTGTCTCTGTGATCAAGGATGTGGCCGAGCAGACCAACCTTCTCGCACTTAATGCCGCCATCGAGGCTGCACGTGCAGGCGAACAAGGTAGGGGGGTTTGCCGTTGTCGCCGACGAAGTACGAAAGCTCGCTGAACGCACGCGTAAGGCGACGGAGGAAATCGCACGCGTCACTGGTTCGATCGAGAGCCGAGCACAACAGGCCACGCAGGCCATGAACGCGGCCATGGGGCAGATCGATCAGGGCGCAACCCTGGCCGTCGAGGCCGGTACCGCCATCAACGGCATTCAAGGAGGGACCGAACGAGTTGTCGGTGTTGTGCGGCAGATCACCGAGTCGCTTGCCGAATCAAGCGTGGCCAGCCAAAGCATGGCCAACCAGACCGAAAAAGTAGCTCAGGTTGCCGAAGAAAGCAGCCGCGCCGCGCAGCAATCGGGTCAAGCCGCCGAAGAAGTCGTTCGCCTCGGGGAAGAAGTACGGAGCACGATCGGATGAAGGTTAGCCGGTGATGTAGACAGGTCTATTTGGGGAAACGTCGTCATGAGAAACAGCCAACCGGTAACCGGCAGAGCGATCGAGATAGGGTCAGACATCGCCATCATTTCGCACACTGATGACAAGGGGCAAATTACCTTCGTCAATGATGATTTTGTTGAAATCAGCGGCTTTTCCAGCGACGAATTGATGGGCAAGCCGCACAATCTGCTCAGACACCCTGACATGCCGGCTGAGACCTTTCGCGATCTATGGCAGACGATCAAGCAAGGGCGACCCTGGTCGGGCATCGTCAAGAATCGTTGCAAGAATGGCGACCATTATTGGGTGCGAACGTCGGTCACTCCCATGCAGGATGGTGGCTACATGTCCGTGCGCGTCAAACCAAAGGCAGACGAAGTTGAAGCGGCCGAGCACCTTTACCGCAAACTCAATACGGATACGCACCTAAAGCTTCGCGAAGGGCAACTCGTTCGTCAGGGCATAGTGGGCATCTTTGAGCGGCTCGTAGCCCGGATTTCCAACATCCGGATCGGCACGCGGTTGGGCATCATTATGGGGGTCGTGATGCTGCTTTTTATCGGCAGCCTGATCGACAGCCAGCGCTCGGCCGGTGTCATTGAGCGCGCGTACCGCCAATACATCGATTACGACGTGGTACGCCGGGCCGGTTTCTATAATCTCTACGCCCAGGGATTGCAAATGGGTCAGGCGACCCGGAACATCATGCTCGATCCCGCCAACCCCAAGGCCTATGAGAACTACAAGACCGCCGAGACATCCTTCGACAAAGCAGTCACCGAAGCCAGGGCAGTAGACGACAGCCACTTCAAATCCGGTTTGCCACAGAAAATCCTGTCGCTTCGTTCCGAGCAGCGAACGATTCATGAAGTCATTTTCCGTTATATCAAGGCCGGGGAATTAGAGTTGGCCAAGTCCCAACTCAACAAGAGCGAAACGCCAAAATGGCGCGAAATGCGGGACATTATGCTGGCGGAAATCGCGCGCCTCGACAAGCACACCCCCGAGTTACTCGGCCAGTTGGAAGCAAAATCATTGGCGGCCCGTAATCGAAGCGCCTCTATTGGTTTGTCCGCAGTGCTTATTGGTCTCATCTTCTCCGGATTGCTGCTGGCGCAGATTACACGGGATGCACGGCGTACCGAAAGGACAGTGTCGCAAGTGGCTGGCGGGAATTTGTCCGAGGTCATCACCGGCGGAAGCGAAAACGAATTCGGCACGATCTTGACGCGGGTCGCCATGCTCCGGAATCGGTTGCACGAAGCCATCAGCGTGATCAAGCAAACAGCGCGGTCATTAGAACATCACAGTGCGCAGATTATGCGGGCAAGCACAACATCGCTAGAGTCGGCCGACGGCCAATCAACCGCGATCAGCACCATCTCATCCTCCGTTGAAGAGCTCTCGGTCGCTATGGACGAGATGACAGCGAATGCGCTGAGCGCTATCGACGATGCCCGAGAATCCTCACGGCGAACGCAAGAGAGCGCAGCACTCAGTCATGAAGTGGCCGCGCAGATCGACCAGGCCGCAAAGAAAGTCCTTAACACTGAGAGAAAAATCGCCAATCTGGCCGAGATGTCCCAAGAAATCTCTCGTATCGTGCTTGTCATCAAGGACGTCGCCGACCAGACCAATTTGTTGGCGCTCAATGCGGCGATCGAGGCGGCGCGAGCCGGTGAACAAGGAAGAGGATTTTCAGTAGTGGCGGACGAAGTCCGCAAGCTCGCCGAACGCACGGCCTATTCGACGCAAGAGATCGCGACGATGATTCAGCGTATCCAGGAAACCAGTACCGATGTGGCTGGTGAAATCGCCGACAGTAGCAAACAAGTCATCGCCGGCGCCCAGCGAGCTGGCAGCGCGGGAGACATGGCGGGGCAGGTTGAGAACTCGGTCACAGCGAGTACGCAGGCGATGCAGCAGATTCAGGATTCGCTCGGAGAAAGTGCGGCCGCCACGCGCGAGGTCGCCAAGGCCATGGCAGCCATCGCCTCTCGTTCGGAGAGTGATCTGGACGCCGCACAACAATCTGCGCGGCAATCGCAAGATCTGGCCGTGCTCGCCGAGAAACTCAATCGACTCTCAGCGCAGTTCTCGGAATGAAGCTTGGACAGATGCCTCATAAGGATGCTTTTATCGTGACGATATCGGCGGCTCTACATACCTCGGTGTTCCATTCGTTGGAAGAGCAGATCGCTGTCATTGACCAGACGGGAAACATTCTCGAGGTCAATTTGGCCTGGCAAAAGTTCGGTGCCGAAAATGGCATGGTGCACGACTATCCCAGCGTGAGCCAAAACTATCTTGAAACGCTCTCCAGATCGGCAGCCGAAGGCGATAGCCTGGCTGGTGAGATATTGCAAGTGTTCCAAAAGGTGCTGTCTGGCGAGGAGGAGACTTTCTGCCATGAATACCCGTGCCACAGTCCAAATGAACAGCGCTGGTTCTTGATGCGGATGACGCCGCTGCAGGGCGATGAATGCGCAGGATTCTTCGTGATTTCTCATCATGACATCACGCAGCGTAAGCAGGCCGAACTGCGTGCAGAAGCACTGGCGATGCAAGACCCATTGACCGGATTGGGCAACCGGAGAGCTTTTCAACAGTTCCTTGGCCGAGAAATGCGCAGCCGCAGCCGCAGCTGCACGCCCATCAGCCTGCTCATGATCGATATCGATTACTTCAAGAATTACAACGATGCGTTCGGGCATGCTGCCGGGGACCGATGCCTGATCCAGATTAGCCGAATTCTACAGGAGCATGCCCGCCGGCCGGACGATCTTGCGGCACGCATCGGCGGCGACGAGTTCGCGCTGATTCTGGGCGACACTGAACAGCCCATAGCGCAAAGAATTGCGGAATCGATCCGAAAAGCTGCCCATGCGCTCAGGATGGTCATCGACGATGCCCGACAGGCAACGCTCAGCATCGGTCTGATATCCCTAATTCCACACGAAGGATGTGACGAGGATTTCCTGTTCCAGCAAGCCGACAAGGCTTTGTACCGCGCCAAATCGGCAGGGCGGAATCAGGTTACACCGGCCGGGCTCGATGCCGATGAACAGGTTTCATCGGTTTCTTCCGCAGGAACAACATCCGCCCCCAAGATTGTTCCAATCCAATTCACAAAAAGGGAGAAGCCGTGCTGTCTCGACTGAAGGTCTTTCATCGCATTCTGTTGCTCGGTGGTGTCATGTTGTTGGCGCTGCTTGTCGTCATTCGCTCAGGCAATCGCGGCATGAATTCCGCGGTCGCCGGGTTGGACACGGTCTACAAAGACCGTGTTGTCCCTTTACGTGATCTCAAGCAGATCGCTGACATGTATGCGGTCAATATTGTCGACACCGCACACAAAGCGCGTAACGGCAATATCGATGGCAAGGAGGCGATCAAGAACATTGTCGAGGCTGAAGCGTTGATTGCCCGCAAATGGAAGGGGTACCTCGCGACCGTACTCGTTCCTGAGGAGGCCCGCCTGGTAACAGAAATCGAACCCTTGATGAAAAACAGTGAAACCCCGATAGCCAAACTGAAAGAGATGCTGGAGAAACACAATCAAGAGGGCGTAGCCGCTTTTACCGCCAACGAGTTGTACCCGATCATCGATCCGATCTCGAACAAGTTCTCCGACCTGATTGAAGTGCAGCTTGAAGTGGCCAAACGGGAATACGAGGGTGCCAACTACATTTATCAGCGGAACCATTGGTTCAACATATTTGCAGGCACTGCGGCGTTCGTGATCGGCCTGGGATTGACCATCCTCATTGCGCGCCAGATCGCCAACCAACTTGGCGGCGAGCCCGAGGAAGTAGCCTACGCAACGCAACGAATTGCCGACGGACATCTCGATCATACTGAGTCGGAAAGATCGCCAAAACCCGGCAGCGTCATGGCCGGCATGGCGATTATGCAACAACAGCTCCGGGAAATGGTGGCGCAGATTCAGCGGGCGTCGGCCCAGCTGGCCGAGGCTTCGGGCCTGATGGCGGCAGCGGGTAAACAGGTCACGCTCGGCTCTGAACAGCAGGCCGAGGCCACCGCGTCAATGGCGGCTGCCGTCGAACAGATGACGGTCAGCATCACCCATATTTCGGACAGTGCCGCCGCCGCGCGCAAGAATGCCATCGCGTCCAGCGAAACCATCGATGTTGGACTCAAGGTCGTCGATCAAACCATCGGCGAAATGACCAGCATCACCAACACCGTATCGACCACGACGGCCGATATCAAACTGCTGGCAGAAAAATCGGCGCAAATCAGTTCGGTCATCAACGTCATCAAGGAGATCGCCGACCAGACCAACCTGCTGGCGCTCAACGCGGCAATCGAGGCGGCTCGCGCCGGCGAACAAGGGCGCGGCTTTGCCGTCGTTGCCGACGAAGTGCGCAAGCTCGCTGAACGCACCACGCATTCGACGCAGGAAATTGTCCAGACCGTTGAAACCATCGGTGTGAGTACCCGGCAGACCATTGCCAGCTCTGAAATGAGCCACCAGCAAGCTACCGAAGGTGCACGCCTCGCCGACGAAGCCGGTTCGTCACTGCGCGAGGTTAAATCGGGTATCGATCTCGCACTGGCTTCGGTCAGCGACATCAGCGAAGCACTCGCAGAGCAGGCAAGCGCAAGCACCCAGGTAGCAACGAACGTTGAGCGAATCGCCCAGATGACGGACGAGAACTCGTCAGCCATCGCCAGCCTCAATGATTCGGCCATCCACATCAACACACTGGCCGGGGAGCTCAAAGCGCTGACCCAGCGATTCTATCTTTAACGGCGTGACTGAAAGCCCGGATCGCTCGATAGCAGGAAACACCAGAATGAATGAAAACGCAATGACACGACCCAAGCCAAGCGTCTTGGCCATTGATGACGAGCAGGCCATGCTCTTGATACTGAGCACAGCGCTTGCCGATGACTTTGTGATCCATCAAGCCGTCAGTGGTCGGGAAGGGCTCGTTCGGGCTCGGGAAATCCATCCAGATCTAATCCTGCTTGACGTCATAATGCCGGATATGAGTGGCTACGAGGTCTGCCGCCTGCTCAAGGCCGATCCCAGCACCGCAGGCATCCCGGTTGTTTTCGTCACGATCCTCGATGGCATTACTCACCAAACCAACGGTTTGCGACTCGGCGCCCTAGATTACCTGACCAAGCCGATCAATGTGTCGATTGCCCGCCAGCGCATTAAAAACCTGATCCAGTTCGATCGACTGCGCAAGGCGGCGGAGACGCAGCGCGATCATCTTGAAATGATGGTTCAATCCCGAACCGAGGCACTCAGCATTGCCAAGGAAGCCGCCGAAGTCGCGAGCCGCGCCAAGAGCATATTTCTTGGCAACATGAGCCATGAGTTCCGCACGCCGATGAATGCTATTCTGGGCATAACCGGGTTGGTCAAGAATAAACTCCGTGACCCGACCCTCAGAAATCAATTGCAAAAAGTCGAGACCGCGTCGCGCGAGTTGCTCGCGTTCCTTAACGAGGTGATTGATATCACCCAACTGGAAGCCGAGCAATTATCGCTGGACCATGTGACATTTCCTGTTGGTTCGGTTCTTGAAAACCTGCAACGCGAGACCCTGCCGGCGGCCCAAGCAAAACACCTGCTCCTCACTTTTCTCGTGCCCAACGCGGTCGCAGCGCTGCGCGTGAAAGGCGACCCGTCTCGCCTGAAGCAAGTGCTTCTGAACCTGATCGGTAATGCCCTTAAATTCACCTCGGCGGGGATGGTTGAGGTCAATATCAACCGGTTGCATGACGATAACGGAAAAGTGGCATTGCGTTTTGCTGTAAGCGACACAGGCATCGGTATCGCGCCAGCCGATCAGCGCCGGATCTTCAATGCCTTTGAACAGGCCGACAGCTCAATCACCCGCCACCACAATGGCGCGGGGCTGGGACTTGCCATATGCCGCAGCCTGATACGGTTGATGGGCGGCGATATCTCTGTCCAGAGTGAAAAGGGCAAAGGGAGCACCTTTACATTCTCCGCGTATTTTGACCCGGCTGACGATGAACCCGCAGAACGTTCAGGCATAACGAGCGGCGACGTACCAATCCCGGCCAAGGAATCGAGCTCAGGTCGCGTGGCGGAGACGGTGCTCGATGTGCCGGCCGCGCTCAATAACCTCGATGGTGACCTTGCCTTGCTCCAAATCGTGGCCAGCGCGCTGCCAGAACAGATCGCGAGCGATCTGGCTGCCATTCGGGTGGCGACGGCTGCTGGAGTCGGCCATGAAGTACGCCAGAGCGCTCACCATCTTAGAGGTTCGCTGGTCGTGGTCGGCGCTCGCCCTGCGGCCGCTGCATGCCATGCGCTGGAAATGGCTGCAACGAGGAGCCTCGTCGATTATCTAGCACTGCTCTCGGCGCTGGAAATAGCGCTGGACGCATTGGGCCCGGCGCTTGCCGATTTTCTCGCCTCAGCGGGCGCCCCGACTGTACCTTGAAGGTCTATTTGTTATGTCCACAACCCCGCCTGCCTACACGCTTTTCGCCGTTGATGATACTGAATCGGCGCGCCGGATTATCGCCGCCGCCTTCGCCGACGACTATGTTGTGGATACCTTCGCCTCTTCCGAGGAGGCCCTGACATGTCTTCAGATGCGCCAGCCCGATCTCTTGCTGCTCGATGTCGGCCTGCCAGGCATCGACGGCTACACGATGTGCCGGATGATGAAGCAAAACGTGAAGCTATCCTCCATCCCAGTGATCTTCATTTCAGCCCGCGACGACCTTGAATCATGCCTCGCTGGGTACGACGCCGGCGGTATCGACTTTATCGTCAAACCTTACAACATCAAGGAACTTAGACAGAAGGTTCGAGTCACCCTTCATAACGCGGCGCATCACGCCGCACTGCATCAGCAAGTCGCCGACAGCGCGACCCTCTCCGCGCTGCTGATGGCGAACCTCGACGAATTTTCGCTGTTGATCGGTTTTCTGCGCGAGCTCAACGCCAGTGAAAGTCCCCTCCAGGTAACCGAAACACTGTTCGCCCTGGTCGCCAAATTTAGGCTTGACGCGGCGATCCAGTTGCGCGTTGGGCGTAGTGAGGAAACTCACTCGCCTCTAGGCGAGGCCCCCCCCTTGGAAGTGTCGGTAATTCGTCATATCCGCGTGATGGGACGAATTGTCGAATACAGGAACCGTCTAGCCTACAACGACACGCATATCACACTGTTGATCAACAACATGCCGGAGAGTGACGGCGAACTGTGCGGGCGCCTGCGCGATCACCTTGCCGTTGCTGTGGAAAGTGCCAACAGTCGGCTCGAAGCACTGCAGGCAAGAGTTGACAAAGCCAGCACTGCCGACGGCATTCTTCTTCTGCTGCAAACGCTGCAGGCGACTGTCGCCGATTTCAGCCGGCGCTACGATAGCGCCCGATATCGGGGCAGCACACTGACACAGGCGCTGGCGGACGAGCTGACCGCCGCCTTCGCTTATCTGGGAATGAGTGCCGAGCAGGAAGAACGTATTCAGGCGATCGTTCAGGGCCGCACCGACGGACTGATCGAACTCTACGACTTTGGCGATGAACTGCAGAGCGGCTTGCACCATATTCATCAGCATCTCTGCGCGATGCTTGTGCCGCAGGACTGAATGATGGCTCGATCTATGTGCCACATGCAACCCATTCGGCCTGATTTCTCCGATCCTCAGGGCGACAAGGTTTGGCAAATCAGAGGGAAACGCTACCGCATGAGTCGTATTGCCGGTAAGGTATTCATCTTCCTGTTCTTGTGCGTACTCGTGCCCAGGCCATCACACGCCGCGGCGAATGAGATCCCAAATGTTCTCGTCCTGCACTCCTACCACGCCGGGCTTGCCTGGACGGATTCGGTTCAGAAGGGGATCGAGCAAGTCCTTCGTAACAGCGTGCTTGATGTCACGCTACAGGTTGAGCATCTGGACGCGCTTCGGTTTTCAAACAAACTAGTGGAGATTAAGACCGAGTTCAAGCACATGCTGCAAACCAAACTCCAGGGCCGATTGCCGCAGGCCATTGTCGTTTCGGACAACACGGCATTAGAGTTTCTGCTTGCGGAGCGCGACGCCTTTGCCCCTGGCGTACCCATTCTTTTTTGCGGCATCAATGGGCTCAAGGATTATCCCCCCCCCTCCCTCGACGGAATGACTGGTGTCGCCGAAGAGCCTTCCTTTCGCGAGACGCTCGATCTGATGGCAGAATTATTTCCGGGTCGGCGAATTCTTGTTCTGGGAGATCAAACCCCAACATTTCGGGTCAACCTGAAAACGCTTCGTGAAGCGAATGCCTCGCGTCCACAACCGGCGGTGTTAGAAGTCTTCGATGATCCGGTCTTGTCGCACATTCAACAGCGTGTGGCAACCTTGGAAAAGGACGCGCTGATCTTCTTTATGGCTTATCCGGTTGACGATACGGGAAAAGCGATTCCGATGCCTCGCGCGGTAAGGACGGTGTCGCAGGCGAGTTCGCAACCCGTCTTTACCGGTTGGGACTTTATGCAGGGTGATGGCATCTTCGGCGGCAAGCTAGTTTCGGGAGAAGCGCAGGGCGAAGTAGTCGGCAAGCAATTGCTTAACCTGTTGCTTGGTACACCGGTCGCCTCCATTCCGATCGTCTGGGACAGCCCGAACCGCTATGCCTTCGACCAGAGGGAACTTGATCGCTTCGGCATTTCCGCGAAGCAACTTCCGGGCGAATCGCGCATCATCGGCCGCACGCCGGGTTTCTATGAAACTAATCGTACGAAAGTGAATGCTTCTCTAGCAACTTTTGCCGTGCTGTTGCTGATTATTGGCTTCCTGATCCGGGAGAACCGCCGGCGGCGGCAAAGTAACGCCCTGCTCAAGGCTGCCGAAGAGCGACTGCAAATACTCTTCGAACAGACGCCATCGATCGCGGTTCAAGGTTACGACGCCTCTCGGCGCGTTATTTTCTGGAATGAGGCCAGTACTACCTTGTATGGCTACACTCCCGAGGAGGCGCTTGGACGTCTGCTGGAGGATCTGATCATTCCTGATCCCATGCGCCAAGGTGTCATCGAAGCTGTCGATTCCTGGCTCGCCGGCGGTCCCGCCATTCCCGCAGGCGAGTTGGCTCTGATGCGCAAGGACGGCAGCCCCGTGACGGTATTTTCGAACCACATCATGCAACGAGTCAGCGCAGGGCCGGTGATTTATTGCATCGACATCGATCTCACCGAACGCAAGGCGCTTGAGCAAGCGTTAGCGCTACGCGAGAGCTACCAGCGAGCCATGCTCGACAATTTCCCTTTCCTCCTCTGGCATAAGGACAGGGAGGGACGCTACCTTGCCGCCAACAAGGCTTTTGCAAAGGCCGCCAGCCAACCATCACCAGATTATCTGGTCGGCAAGACGGATAACGACTTCTTTTCCCGGCAGGCGGACGCCTATCGTGCCGACGATCTGAAGGTCATGGCGACACGAAACACACTCTCTATCGAGGAAATCATCGAAGTCGGCGGCCAGCAAGTCTGGTTTGAAACGCTCAAGTTTCCAGTCATCGATGGGGATCAGATCATCGGAACAGGCGGTTTTGCCCGCGACATTACCGAAGAAATCGCCCGCAAGGCTCAATTGCTCAAACTGTCGCTGGCGGTCGAACAAAGTCCGGAAAGCATCGTCATCACCAATCTTGCTGCCCAGATCGAGTACGTCAATGACGCTTTCCTTCGCGAAACCGGCTATGCGCGTGACGAAGTACTGGGCCAGAATCCGCGCGTCCTCCATTCCGGCAAGACGCCGCGCGAGAGCATTGACTCTCTCTGGGCGCAATTGAGTGCGGGTCAGCCCTGGAAGGGGGAGTTCATCAATCGGCGCAAGGACGGCGAGGAATACATCGAATTTGCAACCATCACGCCACTACGCGACGCAGATGGTGCCGTCACACATTATGTCGCTGTCAAAGAAAACATCTCCGAGAAAAAGCGCCTAGGGCGAGAACTCGATGCGCACCGCCATCACCTGGAAGAACTGGTTGCCCTGCGCACCGTCGAAGTTGAAGCGGCCAGGGATGTCGCCGAGGCAGCCCGCGCGGCATTTCAGGCAGTACTTAACGCCTTGCCGGAACACATAGCGGTCATTGATACAACTGGGCAGATCATGCTGGTCAACGATGCCTGGCAGCGCTTTGCCGAGGCTAACGGCGACCCCGGTCTCACCCATTCCGGCCCCGGCGTGAATTATTTCGAGGTGTGCGGCGTTGACGACTCACCGGACGGTAGCATTGCCTCGGAGGCGTTGCGAGGACTGCGGGATGTCCTGGCTGGCCACATCACCCGCTTCCAGATCGAGTATCCTTGCGATTCTCCAACCGAGAAGCGCTGGTTCGTAATGATTGCAGCGCCGATTTTGCACGACCCGTACGGGGTCGTCATCAGTCATTATGATGTCACCCGCCTCGCACAGGCCAAGGACGCAGCGGAAGTCGCCAACCGCGCCAAGAGCATCTTCCTGGCCAACATGTCGCACGAGATTCGCACGCCGCTGAACGCAATCCTTGGCCTCACTCACTTATTGCGGGGAGAAGCCACGGCGACGCAGGCGGAGCGGCTTGCCAAGATCGAAGCGGCTGGTCGACACCTCCTTGACGTGATCAATGACATCCTCGATCTGTCCAAGATCGATGCCGGAAAATTGCAGCTGAACCCCGGTGATTTTGACCTCTCCGTACTTTTTGACCATGTCCGCAGCCTGATCGGCGAAGGGGCGCGCAACAAAGGGCTGGATGTCTTTATCGATACCGGCAATGCCCCGGCTTACTTGCATGGCGATGTCACGCGATTGCGCCAGGCTCTGCTGAATTTTGCGGGCAATGCCGTCAAATTTACTGCCAGCGGCTATGTAACGCTGGCGGCAGAATTGCTCGAAGAGGGCAACGATGATTTGTTGATCCGGTTTTCCGCGCGGGATAGCGGTCCTGGCATCGCGCCGGACGTTCTGGTGCAACTGTTCCAGCCCTTTGCCCAAGCCGATGCGTCGGTCACGCGCACGCATGGCGGCACCGGGTTGGGCCTGGTCATCTCGCGCCGCCTGGCCGAACTCATGGGCGGCACGGCCGGGGCCGAAAGCACGCTGGGACAAGGCAGTACCTTCTGGTTCACCGCACGCCTGCAGCATGCGCACGATGCTCTGCCGTCTGACAAAGTACCACTTGAGGCCGAAAGATCACGACTGATGCTCGGTGGTTCTAACTGGCGTGTGCTGCTTGTCGAAGACCATCCGGTCAACCGTGAAGTGGCGTGTGATCTGTTGCAGAGCGTAGGTTTGACGGTTGATGTGGCTGAAGATGGTCTTGAGGCGATTGAACACGCTCGCCTGCGACACTACGATTTGGTGCTAATGGACATCCAGATGCCTCGCCTCGACGGACTGGCCGCGACGCGGGCGATTCGCAACTTGCCGGGATGGCAGGATATCCCCATTCTGGCGATGACAGCCAACGCCTTCGACGAGGATCGGCAAGCCTCCGAGTTGGCTGGCATGAATGACCACATCGGCAAACCGGTCGAACCGGCGCAGCTCTACGCGACCCTAGTCAAATGGTTACCACAGGGCGATCCGTCGCTGCCGCATAAAACAGAAGATGCAGGCAGCGAGCATCCTCTGCGCCTGATCGCACTGACGCCCAGGCAGGGCAACTGGGCCGCAGAAGATGACGATCTTTGCGCACAGCTGACTGCCATCGCCGATCTTGACCTCGATGCCGGTTTGAGGGTGACGCGCGGCGACATGACCCGTTACCGACGCATTCTGGAAATTTTCGCGGATGGACATGGCGAAGACATCGTGCGCCTATCGGAGTTGATCGGGCAAGGGGACCGGAAAACGGCGGAGCGGTCTGTGCACACGCTCAAAGGGGTGGCTGGTACGATCGGAGCCAGATCAATCTATGCACTGGCAAGTGAGCTTGAAACCGCTCTCCGGCAGAGTGACCAGCCAGCCGTCGAATCCACCCTGGTATTGCTTGGGGAACGATTGGCCCCACTGATAAATGCGCTGAAGGCCGTGCTCGTTGAACCTCCGCGTCCTGACATAGCGGCAGCAGTCGTGTTGACTGTAGAGCAGCGTGAGGCGATCGATCAGCTCAGAACTCTGCTGGCTGCTGGCGACAGCCGTGCCCGCCAGCACCTGGGGAATCAGAGGTTGAAGTTGGAGACAGCGTTGGGCAGCGAGCACTATGCGGCGCTGGAACATGCCACGCTACGGTTTGACTTTAGTGAAGCGCTACATTTACTGGAACCGTCCAATTGAAGTCAATCATCACGTTATTGATCGTCGACGATCAACCAGAAAACCTCGCCGTGTTGAGCGATTCACTCGAATCACGCTACCGGGTGTTGGTCGCAACAACCGGCGAGCGAGCGCTGCAACTCGCGGTTTGTGCCCCCCAACCAGATCTGATCTTGCTTGACGTGACCATGCCAGGAATGGATGGATACGAAGTACTGGGTCACCTACACCAAGACGCTGCAACGCGTGACATTCCGGTAATCTTTGTTACTGGAAATGATGCCGATATCGATCAGGAGCACGGCCTGAAAATCGGCGCCGCCGATTACATAACCAAGCCGGTTCGGCCAGCTATCCTTCAGGCCCGCGTGCAGATCCAGTTGGAAAACCGCCGGGCGCGCGATCTGCTCCAGGATCACAACGCCCAACTTAGTACTGAAATCAGTCAGCGCATGCACGACAACGAGGTAATTCAGGACGTCAGCCTGCACATTCTGGCCGGCCTCGCCGAACTTCGGGACACCGACACGGGAGCCCACCTCTACCGCACACAGACTTATATTAGCGAACTCGCCAAGGAATTCCGCCGGATTCCAAATCATGCCGGGCTGATTGATGACGATCTGGCTCGAAATATCGTTCGGGCCGCACCATTGCACGACATTGGCAAGGTGGGAATCCCTGATCGCATACTGCAGAAACCAGACAGATTGACGGCCGAGGAATACGCCATCATCCAGACACACAGCCGCATCGGTGGAGATGCCATTGCTATGGCGTTACAGCGTGTTCAGGAAATCGACCCTTCCTCGCGGACTGACAACAGCGCCGGACTCGCTTTTCTTGTCGTTGCTGGGCAGATCGCCCGCTCGCACCATGAGCGCTGGGATGGTACGGGATATCCTGATCGACTAGCGGGCGAGGCAATCCCATTGCCAGCGCGCATGATGGCGCTGGCCGACGTTTACGACGCTCTGGTTACGCCACGCATTTACAAGCAGGCTGTAACCCATTCCCAGGCGGTTGACATCATCCGTGCCGAATGTGGAAAGCATTTCGACCCCGTACTTACCGAAGTGTTTCTACACAGTCATTCACGTTTTGCCGAAGTTTCCCTACAGTTTCAAGGACATTGCAGACATAGGCGTCGGTGACCGCAGCATTGGCTTGGAGTACGCCATTGACTAGGCATTTGGCAGCTTTACCCTGAATCGGAATTCAGGTCTCAAGGAGTTACAAGAAATGGCACAACATGATCAATCAGGTATCTTTTCCGAACTGTCCGACAGAATCCCTGGTGTTGTCTATCAATTTCTTGTTACATCTGCGGGATGCTGGCAGTTTACATATATTAGCCCGCGAATTGAGGTGCTTTATGAAGTTACGGCAGAGGATGTACTTCGCGATCACGAGGTCATGACTTCGTGCATTATTCCCGAAGATCGGCCATCGCATCTCCATTCGGTTGAACAAGCCGTAACGCATTGCGCCGAGTGGGCTCACTTGCATCGTATTCGTACGCCCAACGGAAATCTGAAGTGGATCCATGCTCAGGCATCCCCAGAGCGACGATCAGATGGCTCTGTTCTCTGGCATGGAATTCTTACGGACGTAACTTGGTACATGCATAAGGAAGCCGAGTTATTCGGCCTGATGCAGCGCTTTGAATTATCCTTATCGAAGCGAATGCAAGTTCTGTTAAGCGATACCAACTGGCTTGAAGAGTTTCGCAGAGAAACGCTTACACTCAAATCCAGATATGCCTCGTCACATTCTGCCCAACAAAGCAACCTGAACAAGAATATAGTAAAGCGTGGACCATCGGCAAAAGACTATTCTGCGGAAACAAGCATTCCAGACGGAAAAATACGTTCAATCACCATGGAAAAACTCTCGGGAAGAGAAGATCACGTCTTGCGCCTGATTAGTCGCGGACTAACATCGAAACAGATTGCCTTAGAACTCGGCTTGTCCGTCACAACCGTTTCTGCGCATCGAAGAAACATAAAGAAGAAACTTCAAATGAAGACCTCACTTGAAATCGCAAGATATGCTTTACTCAAATTTCCCTTTGATGCAGACGATGGAACGTGATATGGACGATCCTGAGGAGCGAACCATTTAGATTGTCACCAACTTGGTTAGCGAGCAATCCCGATGCTGGCCTTGTTTGCCAGTGACCCGATTCGAGATATTTGCATTATTTACAATAAGTTAATGGCTCTGTACGCGCACGGCGTAGGTAATTTGTCAACCTGTCGATTTGTTGGGCATTATGCAATATGTCAAAATGAGTCAACTCTGCGTAATGCGCTCGACAAGCGACGAAGAAGCTGTGATGGTTAGGCCGAGACGAAGCATCGCCCGCATGAGCCAAGGCAGGTTGTGTAGCCAGTCGCACAAAGAACGGCATGGAGCGCGTCGCCGAGAGAACCCATCAACCAGCAGCGATCCATGCGGTGATCTGACTTCAGGCGTCCAATCGCCGGTTAGACGGCTTGCCGACGTTTGAGCCAGCGTCGTTGTGGTTTCATCGGCGACTTGAATTTTCCACCGTGGATGATTTTCACCGTCGGATTGTCCGCATCGACGCCCCGAAAGCCGAGATCGACCACAACTTGCTTCGGCGTACGTCCCACGTCTTCAAGCAGGATCGCCGTCTGCTCCAGTTGCACATTGAGCAGATGACCGTCGTAGGGATTCCCTGGGAGGGTACGGGCACTGACCACCAAGCCGCTTTTGTGGCTGAAAATCATCTAGCCGGTCTCCCACCGCCGAGGAGGCGGTGGGGCTAAAGTGGGGTTTGCAAACTTGCTTTAACCACAAGAGGCCAAGATGAACTATTGCGGAATCGACCTGCATTCGAACAACAGTGTTGTCGTGGTGACCGACGAAGAGGATCGTGTTGTGGCTGCGAAACGATTGCCCAACGATCTGGCGAAGATTCTAGCGTTTCTGATACCGTGGCGAGCGACCTTGGCCGGAGTCGTTATTGAATCGACCTACAACTGGTACTGGCTGGTTGATGGCCTGCAGGCATCGGGGTTCGACGTGAAGTTGGCCAACACGGGGGCCATCAAGCCCTACGACGGTCTCAAGCACAGTGGCGACGAAGCCGATGCACGTCATCTGGCGCATCTATTGCGGTTGGGCATTCTGCCCACTGGCACGATTCTGCCACCGGAGCAGCGCGCACTACGCGATCTGGCCAGGAAGCGCATGCAACTGGTGCGCAGCCGCACGTGCCACATCCTGGCCATTGAAAACATCATGGCGCGTCAGCAAGGCGTAAAGATCACCAGCCAACCAGATCAAGAACCTGACCGCAGACACTGTTGATCAGATGGGGCTGCCGGAAGATGTCGGGCTGGCAGTCCAGAGCAATCTGGCCGTGATTATGACCCTGAGCACACAAATTGACTGCCTGGAAAAACGTCTGCAAGAAAAAGTCGGCCAACGACCGGAATTTGGTCTGAACGGCCATTCAGGGCTCGCTACTTGGGCGACCGCACCTCGTCGCTTTACTGTCGCTCCGTCACTTCGATCGTAAAACTGGATTAGGTAATGATGGCAAGTTGCAATTATGCCAAAGGAATACAGCCAAACACGACTGGATTGGTCTGGTGCATGGCCAACGGGCGCGTTGTTATGACTCCGGAGTCCTTGGCTCACTGAGCAACAGCAGGAAAAACTGGTAGGATGAAATCCGCTCTTTGGCAGACGAAAAACCGAGGGAACCTCAATAGACTATGGCTGACCGTGGCCATCTAGAGTCACGATTGCCTGATACAGAACACGAGCACCATCCAGTAATTGCGCTGGTTCAATCCATTCTTCGGGACAATGGCTGCGCCCATTCCGGCAGGGAATAAAAATCATCCCAATCGGACCAGTCGGGGCGACATAAACTGCATCATGACCGGCCCCGCTGGGCATACGTATGTGGGGGTAGTCAAGCATGGTGGCCGCCTCTTCAATGGCCGACATGACGAATTCTGAACAGTTGGTAGGCTTAGAGTGGCTAACTGAATGCATCGTCACGCTAACGCGCAATTCTGTCATGTCACTGGAGACCTGAGCCAATAACAGTTCAGGGAAAGTGTCCAAGATCTCCGCGCTATCGCTTCGAACTTCCATAGTCATTTCAACTGTTCCAGGAACAGCGTTCGAGGCATTGGGTGTGAGTGACAGGCGACCAACCGTCGCTACGACATAGTGAGGCTTGCCGGACATCCCGGTGGCTAACGTATTGGCCGTGTCGATGATCCGCGCCGCGCCGACTAGCGCATCTTTGCGCACATCCATCGGAGTCGTACCTGCGTGGTCAGGTTGACCATTGACGACGATTGATACGCGACGGATGCCAACAATGTTGGTGACAATACCAATTGGTATTCCCTTGTTTTCCAAGACCGGGCCTTGCTCAATGTGCAGCTCAATGAAGGCGGCAGTCGTGCCGGGAAGACGGAGCGGCCTGTTGAGAGCGTCAGGGTTGCCACCAATCCGGTGTATGGCCGCAGCAAGTGCTTCGCCTGTGGGATTGCGGGCCGCAAGCATTTCGTCACTCAATAGACCAGAAAGCGCCCGGCTGCCCACACAAGATATCCCGTAATCGCTTGGCTCTTCCGAGAGAAAGTCGATCACTTCGAATGGATGATCAAACGCCATGCCGTTTTCGTGCATCGTATGTGCAATCTCGATGCCGGCCAGAACACCGATGATGCCGTCGAAACGGCCTCCCATCGTTACTGTGTCGCAATGTGACCCGGTAATTATTGGATGGCGAACAGCAGCGCCAGTGCGTGCTGGAAGGCGTCCAACCAGATTGCCGCCGTCGTCTAGGATTACCTCCATTCCTGCAGAACGGAATTGTTCAGTGAGCCAAAGACGCGACTCCACGAATTGTGGCGAAAATGCTCTACGCGTCCACGGGCTGTCGGGGACTGTTATTCGAGAAAGTGTTTCAACCCTGGACCACAAGCGTTGAGCGTTAAGTGGCGGGAAAGTGATATTGGTCATTCGATGCCCCCGCAGTTAGCCCTGTTCAGAGGGCGAGACGAATATCATGAGGACGCAGAAACGTTCCGTGCCCCTTGGCGTTGACAATATTCTGACCATCAAATACCAGTTGCCCGCGGCAGTACGTTGCGGCAACCCTGACCGTCATTTCACGCCCTTCGAATGAGCTCCACTGGACGGCAGAAAGGCTTCGAGACGGGTCAAAAGTATAACGTTCCGGGGAAAGAATCACGATATCGGCATCGGCTCCCACCGCCAGTGAGCCCTTTCGGTCATCCAGGAGGAAGTGCCGCGCCGGATTGCGGCACAGCTGACGAACAACCATGGCGGGTGGAATGCCATGTTCCTCGCAACCGGTCCAGAAGGCGGGCAACAGGGTTTCAAGGCCAGGCCCCCCGGAAGAGTTCTTGAAGATATTGGGGTTCTGCTTTCGCTCCAATCCCCAACTGACATGGTCCGATGAAACAAACGTGCACTCGTCGTTAACGATGTGAGTCCATAGTCGGTCAACTTCAGATTTCGGACGGAGCGGTGGGTACCATTTTGTTTTCGCGCCGAACCTCCTGCTGTGTTCTTCATGATTGAGCATGAGGTAGTGGACGCATGTTTCAATTGTGCTGCGATGTCCTGCTCGGCGGTACATGTTGCAGATTTCAAAACCGCGTGAAGTCGAAACGTGAACCGCATGCGCCCGCGCCCCAGTTTCAGCGCCGATCTCATAGATCAGGGCTGTGGCCAGATTCTCGATCAAAGGGGGGTGAGCACGGAAGAACGCATCCCAGCCTGTGTCGTCGCTTTCGAGCAGGCGTTTGATGTTCTTTCGTGTTAATTCCTGCATCTGATTGTGTACTCCACAGGCCAAGCCGGATGGCTTTATCAGACGAAAGGCCTCATACAGATCGTCTTCTTCCACCCGAGGAAAACGAATGGGCATGGCCTCGAAGGTTGAGAACTTGAACGCGCAGACCCCCCCCTCTATCAGGCCGGCGATTTCCTTCAGGCCGTGTTTCTCGTTAACCGTGCCGAAAAGCGCTACGTCGACATGGCAATCTAGCGCAACTTCGGCAATCTTGATGTCGAGTTGAGTGCGCGAAGCCACAGGTTCGGGTTCGTCGTAAGGCATGTCGACCATCACGGTGACACCACCTGCAGCAGCAGCGCGGGAAGCCCAGCCAAGTCCCTCCTGTCCGGCCTGGCTTCCGGAATGAACCTGACCGTCAACAACGCCAGGGATGACCCAGCGTCCGGTTGCGTCGACGGTGTCGTTCGCCGATGGCGGCGTGCCGACGCCGCGCGCGGCAACTTTGCCGTCAATTACCCCGAGCCAGCCGTCAGTTGCGATGGTATTCGCGTCAACGATATTGCCGGAAACAACTAAATCGAAATCGCCCATTTCGGCATCTCCATTGTTCGTGCCATGATTCAATGCAAACAAGTTTAGATTGCTTGGGCCGAAAATGCCTTATGCTAATTCGTGCGATACGATTAACATAAAGTTATAACGATAAAGGGGCTGCCATGAAGCTGAATTTGCGCCAGATAGAAGTTTTCAGGGCCATCATGCTGAGCGGTACGATTAGTGGCGCCTCCAAGCTTCTTTATGTTTCTCAACCAGCAGTCAGTCGGCTCATTTCATACACCGAGCAGCGTTTGGGTTTCCTGCTGTTCAACCGGATGAAGGGGCGCCTTTATCCGACACCGGAAGCGCGCCGCTTGTTCGAGGAAGTCGGTGTCGTATACCAGGGTGTGCAACGCGTCAACGAGATTGCAGATGGACTGGCGGAAAACCGTATCGGTCAATTGCGCCTAGCCAGCAGTCCGAATCTCGGGCAATCATTAATGCCGCAGGCCATTGCGCTCTTTTGTCAACGGCATCCCGAAGTGCGAATTGTGCTCCATACATTGATTCCTTCCATTCTGCTGCAGAGTTTGCTGACGCGTCAGGTTGAGTTGGGCGTAACTTACATGCCTGTTGGACATCCGAGTCTGGAAGTTCGACCGCTTTACAGGAATCCAATCGTGGTGCTGTTGCCACCCCGTCACCGTCTTGCTGAGCAACAAGAAGTCAAAATCGACGATCTGATTAACGAGCCGTTGATTGGTTATGGCAATGACATCCCCATCGGTCAACTGGTTCACCAGCTTTTCGGAGAGGAGAAGCATCCTCCAATACCTCGGATAGAGGTACAGCAGACTCACGTTGCCTGCGCCATGGTTCGCGCTGGTGTCGGCATAGCGCTTATTGATGAAATCACCAGCAAGGGCCTCGGGTGCGTTGACTTGGAAGTGGTGCCGCTAACCCCGGTGACTTGCGCGCCGGTTAACGTCTTTAGCGTTCAGCTGGAACCGCTATCACGCTTGGCGCTGGAGTTCATCTCAATATTGGAGTCTTTAGAAATTTGAAAATGGGATGGCGGACATTCAGCAACTCGTTTTCTGCCACGCCACTCGCCAGGAGCGTCCTTGTCCGAATACTTTGTGCGAACGCTCTGGCGATGGCTGGGTTTTCGTTAGCGACCCATGTATTAAAAAATGGAAATTCCAATCACCTTCGCCTGTTAGTTCCAGTTCAAGGCGGTTGCCACGGCCAGGAAGATTGCAGCTACTGACCACATGATCAGCAGGAAGGGCATGACAAATTTCAGCCATTTGCCAAACGGAATTTTGCCAATCGCGAGGAATGCGATGGTGACCGCGGTCGTCGGATAGCAGAGATTCGAGAGACCATCACCGAACTGGAACGCAAGAATTGCGACTTGGCGTTGAATATTCAGGACATCGGCAAGCGGTATCATGATCGGCATCGTCACCATTGCGAGACCACTACCGGACGGAATGAAGAAGTTCAGGATCGATTGGACGATGAACATTCCGATTGCCGATACCGACGCAGGCAGTGCCTGCAAGGGTATCGAGAAGTAATAAACCAGCGTGTCGGCGATATGGGCGCTTTCCATGATCACCTGAATTGATCTGGCAAGTCCGACAGCCATGGCTGCCATCAGGATGTCTTTCCCGCCTTCAATGAATTCGTCGGCGATTTTGCCGCCGTTGTATCCAGCAATGAGGCCTCCGGCAATTCCACCAATGATGTACATGGCAGACATTTGTATCAGGCCCCATTGCCAGTTATAGGTTCCGTAAAGGATCATGCCGATGGTTGCGGCAAGCGTTGCAAGAATCAGCTTGTGGCGGAAACTGAACGGCGCGATGGATTCCAGGGAATAGGTGTCATGTTCGCTGATGTCAATATTCTCGACCAGGCTCTTTCTTTTCCCACTCTTGACATCATTTGCGTATTTCAAGATATAGATCGAAGAAATCACTATCAATGTCACGAGAAGAATCAGCCGCAATACAATTCCCGAAAACATCGGCAATTGAGCAATTGACTGGCCGATTCCTACTGTCCATGGATTGGTCGGGCCTGCCGTCCAGCCGATCACGACACCGATCAGGCCGATAGATACGCCAACAATTGCGTCATATCCGAGTGCGAGTGCTATTGCCAGGCATATCGGGGCGAATGGGATGGTTGCTTCGAACATCGAGGGGAACGCACCGATCAACGCGAAAAAGATGATGATGCACACGAGAACCCATGAACTCTTTTCTTTTCCGAAGACATTGATCAGGCTTCCCAGAGCGCTCTTGATTGCCCCGGTGCTGTCAAATACACGGATGGAACCGCCGATTAGGATGATCATGAAGATGAGTGCCGAGGCTGCCAGCATTCCGTTTGGAATGGCCGCGAAAAATTGCATAAAACCGACCGGGGATGGCGCGATGTTGTGGTAGCTTCCCGCCTTTGTGACCATCTTTCCGGCTATCGATATCTTGTCGAATTCGCCTGCCGGAATGAAATAGGTCGAAACGGCGACCAGCGCCAAAATAAAAAATAGGATCACAAAGCCGTTGGGAAACCCCTCAGCCAGCTTGTCTCCTAGATCTGTTCTCCCGCTTTCCTCGAGTTTAGCATCCTTGATTGTTGTATCTGTATTTGCCATTTGTCATTCTCCATTCAATTCTGATAGGAAATGCTCGGAACACCAATTTTCCAAGTTCGTGCCGGTTTGCAGAAAAATCATAAGCGCGAACAATCATTAAGTCGCATTACTTATTGTGTTGAATCCATAACAATGTGTTATGAGCGGCGTCGTTCATACTGTATGTCGTTGTTGGTATCTGAGTTCAGATCAACAACTGTAATCAGGTGATGCACATCCACCCCGCCGAGACAAACGTAAAGATCAGGCACGATTCCGAAATAACATAACAATATGTTATGAGCAAAGCACAATAAGGAAAGCGACATTATGAAAAAACCTGCCTAACATCATCGTCACTGTCGTTCGTAGGATCTGGTATCGGACGACCGGCACGGTAGTTTTCAATGTTGGTATTTTCGAATGCCGATTTGGCTTGATTGGAGGAAAAAATGCGGCGCGTGCTTACTCTTGATGATGTGAAGGCGGCAGTGAAGGGCGGTTCGGTTTTCGCTTGTGGCGGAGGTGGATGGGCGGAACATGGGTACGAGTTGGGTTCCATGGCCGTCACGATCGGCAGACCGGAACTTGTCAGCATGGATGAAGTTCCGGACGAAGCGTGGATTGCCACTGCGGCAGCCATCGGTGCGCCGGGAGGGCTGACCGATTGGGAAATGCTGGGCATCGACTACGTCAAGGCGGTGCAGCTTGCTCAGGAGGCACTAGGTGAGCCGATCTTCGGACTGATTATTGGTCAGAACGGAATGTCGAGCACCCTAAATGCCTGGCTGCCTTCGGCAGTGCTGGGTACTAAAGTGGTGGATGCGGTCGGCGACATCCGTGCTCATCCGACGGGGGACATGGGTTCGCTCGGATTGGCCAATAGTCCTCAGCCGATGATTCAATGCGCGGTCGGCGGCAAGCGTGCCACCAACTCTTATATCGAACTGGTTGTGCGCGGTGCGACGGCCAAGGTCTCGCAGGTTCTGCGCAAGGCATCCGACATGTCTGGTGGATTCATTGCCAGCTGCCGCAATCCGATTCGCGCTTCCTATGTGCGCCAGCATGCGGCGCTGGGTGGCATCAGTATGGCCATTGCGCTGGGAGAGCAAATTCTTGCGGCGGAAGCCAAGGGTGCCACGGCGGTGATCGACGCAATATGCAAACAGACAGGCGGCTCAATCGTTGGCAGCGGAACGGTAGTACGCAATACTTTGAAATATACAGACGAAGCGTTTGATATCGGAGTGATCGAGATTGGCGTTGGCAACGACAGACGCCTGATCCACGTGATGAATGAACACATGGCGGTGGAAGATGCCCACGGTGAGCGAATCGCCAGCTACCCCGACGTGATAACGATGCTCAACGCAAACGGTGAGCCGGTGAGTGCTGGGAAAGTGCGCGAGGGTATGGAAATTCACGTGTTCAGGATTCCGAAAACCTTGATTCCGCTTTCTTCCAGTGTCTGTGACCCGTCGGTATATCCGCAGGTCGAGAAGGCGCTCGGAATCAATCTGACCGACTATGCCCTGGGAGGTAAGTGATGTCCGCATTCAAACTCCAAACCGGCTCTAAACTGCGCTGCAAGGGATGGCGCCAGGAGGCGCTGCTGCGCCTTTCGGAAAATGTCCTGGCTGTTGGCGAAGCGCCAGAACGGCTGGTGGTCTACGCTGCACTGGGTAAAGCGGCGCGCGACTGGCCTTCGTATCGCGCCATGGTCGATGCGCTGCTTAATCTGGAAGAAGATCAGACCCTGATCGTTCAGTCCGGTAAGCCCATTGGCGTATTGAAGACACACAGCGCTGCGCCAATGGTTATCATGGCTAATTGCAACATGATTGGCCAGTGGGCCACGGCGGAGAATTTCTACGCTCTGGAAAAGAAGAATCTGATCTGCTGGGGCGGCCTGACAGCTGGCGATTGGCAATACATCGGTTCCCAAGGTGTGATCCAGGGGACTTATGAAATTTTCAGCCGGATCGCCGAACGTAATTTCGACAATGACCTGCGTGGGCGATTTATCCTGACGGCCGGGTTAGGAGGAATGGGCGGAGCGCAGCCCCTGGCTGGACGCATGGCCAACGCCGCCATCCTGACCGTGGAAGTCAATGAAGAGAGTATGCAAAAGCGGCTCAAAAACGGTTTCCTCGAAAGGCGTGTTGATACGCTCGATGAAGCGATGGCCCTTATCAATGGAGCGGTCGCAAAGCGGGAACCTATTTCAGTGGGGCTGTTGGGTAATGCCGCCGACGTTTACCCGGAAATTCTTGCCCGTGGAATTGTCCCCGACATCGTCACCGACCAGACTGCCGCGCATGATCTGGTCTATGGCTATGTACCGTCCGGTTACACACTGGAACAGTGGCGTGCTAAGCGTGAGACTGACATCCCAGGTCTGATGCAGGACGCCCGCAACGCAATTGTGGTTCACGTCCGGGCAATGCTGGGGTTTTTGGACAAGGGGGCGGTGGTCTTTGACAACGGCAACCTGATCCGTACCCACGCCAAGCAGGGTGGGGTTGAGCGTGCGTTCGAAATGCCGATATTTACGGAAGCCTTCCTGAGGCCCTTGTTTGCCCGCGCAATTGGCCCATTCCGCTGGATCGCTCTGTCAAACGATCCCGATGATATTCGCAAGATCGACGATCTCTTGCTTGAACGCTTCCCGAGCAATCGGATCGTTTCAAATTGGGTACGTCTGGCGCGGCAATACGTTCCTTTCGAAGGGCTGCCGGCACGGATCGCTTGGCTCGGACACGGGGAGCGAACTGAACTTGCGCTCGAAGTAAACCGGATGGTGCGCGACGGAGAACTCAGCGCGCCGATCGCTTTTACTCGCGACCACCTTGATGCCGGCGCCATGGCGCATCCGAACATCATGACCGAGAACATGCGTGACGGGTCCGATGCCATTGCCGACTGGCCGTTGTTGAATGCAATGATCAACTGCTCTTCCTGTGCGGATTTGGTGGCGATTCATTCCGGAGGAGGAGGATACAGCGGTTACATGACCAGTGCTGGCGTAACAATCGTGGCCGATGGGTCTGTAGCCGCGGAACAGCGTCTGGATTTGTCGCTGACTAACGATACAACTAGCGGCGTGCTGCGTTATGCCGACGCGGGATACGATGATTCGCTTGACGAGGTTTCCAGGAGATCCATCGGCCGCATCGACACAAATGACGCGCGATACAAGGTTCCCATCGCATTCGAGATGCCTTGAGAATTGACGGCCTGGCCTAAAACGCAGCCACATAGGCCAAATACGAGGGTTGCTACGAAACCAGTTACAACCCTCGTTGCTGTTGGATCCGCTGACGTCTGCCCGACTTTGAAACTTCCGAGGCATTTTTTCACCGATCCCCAGCAACGGTGCGGGTTATAGGGCGTCGAGTCGCCAAAACCCTAGTCTTACTGTGTCACTAACCCCAACTTTACCTTGTCGAGTTAAGTAACCCATTGATGGACATAGTGAAATCAAGTTCTCGGTGAATGGCAACTAGGTACGATCTGGGGTGACGCCGAGGAGGCGGAAGGCTTTCTCCTGAACGGTGGTGGGCCGGGTGGTGATCAAGAGTTTTGCGCTGGGATTCAGGGTGGTATGTGCGACATTGAGCGTGAGCGTTACGAGATCTTTGATCAGCGTACGGGAGCTGTGCGCGGGCAACCCATCGGCCGACTGCTTGGACGAGTCTTTTTCCCGGGCGGCCTCGCTCCAGAGGGCTTTGGCCACGACATTCTGGCGGTCCGCCTTCACCGCCTTGATGAATTCGTCATCGAAGAGGATCGGCTTGAGTTTCTGGCGCATGTGCCATTCAACGTAATACGCCAACATGCACAGGAAAACATGGGCCCGCACTCGATCCGCATTCCAGTGGAAGACGGGGCGAACATGCAGATCGACTGTTTTCAGGGAACGGAAGGCGCGTTCGACCGCGGCCAGTCCCTTGTACGCCGAGACCGCCTGGTCTGCCGATAACGTTTCGGCAGGCAAACTCGTGCGCACCACATACAAGCCATCCATGGCCGCTTTGGCAGCAATCTGTGCGGTCTTGCGCTCAAAGGTGAAGGTCATATCGGTAATCGTCAGCGTGAAATGCTTGGCCATGTTGAAGTGCCCGATCACCGCCCCCACGCGCAACGCGATCTTGTCCTGCCCCTTGAGGGGCGCTCGTTGGCGCGTCGTGGCGGCGCGTATTCGCCCCAGTTCAGTCTCGGTGGCGACCAGCAAGTCCTCGCGCTTCCGGCCCCGTTCCTCGGCCAACAGGGGATTGCGACAAACGACCAGCCGCTCCCCTGGAAACCGCTCGCTGGTCACGTCGATCACCCCTCGTTGATCGAAGAGTGAGGGTTGAAACGGGCCAGCGTCACCCTTGCGCTTCAAATCTTCAAGTCCTCTATGACTTGGAGGGGAACAAGAAACGAGGAATGACTATGGCGACAAACATCGAAATGAAAGCTGGTGTGATGCGGGCGGCTGAAAACTTTCACAGGAACGGAATCGCTTTATCTCCAAATTGCCCTGTTTCGCAAGGCTCCTATGCAGGAAAGTTAATGACCATTCCTGGTGCGTTAAGGCACTGTATTGATGCACAACTTTTGTTCCGTGCTTGTGTATTGAGCCTTTGTGGAGTGACACCAACCCCTTGTCGATGCACCACGTTAGGGCCATAACTCGGTGTTATGGCATGTAAACAAAAAGGAATGCGACATTATAAAAAAACCTACCTAGTATCGTAAGCACTGATGCTTTTGCATGCGACACGTTGAGAAAACCTTCTTAAGTTCTTAACGCTGTTGCATCCATGGATTACGACACATAGGGGGAGAGATGGGACGCATTCTGACGCTCAAGGATGTCGAGGCAGCTGTCAAAGGCGGTTCGATCTTCGCTTGTGGTGGTGGCGGTTGGGCAGAACACGGACGAGAGCTTGGGACCATGGCGGTCATCCGAACATCATGACTGAAAACATGCGCGACGGATCCGGTGCAATCGCCGACTGGCCGTTGCTTAACGCGATGATCAACTGTTCGTCCAGTGCCGTCCTCGTGGCAATCCATTCAGGCGGTGGGGGTTACAGCGGCTACATGACCAGCGCTGGCGTAACAGTAGTCGCCGACGGAACAGAGGCGGCCGATCAGCGCTTGTGTCTTTCGCTGACCAACGATACGGCCAGTGGCGTATTGCGGTATGCCGACGCCGGATACGAGGAAGCACTCGATGAGGTTGCAAAAAAATCGATTGCCAGGATCGACACGACCGCGACCAGAAATGCTGGACAGTAATTGGCAAGTGGGAAACCCACTTGAACAGCAGCCGTTCTTCAAAAAAAGGGGGCAGGGTGGGCATAGAAACGCATAGGAAAGCGAAACGAGCAGAAACCATGAGCAGTTAGTTTTTTACGGGAATTTCAAAAAAAGGAGGGGTATTTCGTGAGCAAAGCGCAAGAAAGCAAGAGGTTGAGGGACTTGATTCGTTGGGAGGTCTTTATTCCGGCGTATGTCGTCATTGGCGGCGCTGCCGTGCTTGGCATTACAAACAAAGACGCTCTAACCAAGAGTGTCATGGCTTTCTTCTTCTGGTCATTGGACACGTTCGGGTGGCTATTTCAGTTGACTGTCATGGCATCATTCGTGTTCATGGCAATCATGATTTTCTCGAAGTTCGGCAGCATACGGCTGGGCGGAAAGAACGCCAAACCCAAGTACAGCTTCGGAACCTGGTTTGCCATGACACTCACTGGCGGTGTGGCCACCGGAATTGTCACTTGGGGAGTCAACGAGCCATTGATCTATTTCGGGAACGTTTGGGGCGAATTGAATACTCTGGGCATTCCAGCGAAAACCCCGCAGGCTGCCGTATTTGCCATGGCTCGATCCTTCTACAACTGGACCTTCGTACCCTACGCGATCTATGCCTGCTGCGGACTATTGGTCGCATACATCTATTTTAACAAACGGGAACGTCTGGCGGTGACGTCCACCCTGAAGCCGCTCTTCGGCGAAAAAGTAACCAAGGGGATGTTTGCCGGGGTCGTCGACATGCTCTCCATGCTGGGGCTTGCAATTGGAATCACTACCGGGCTCACCATGTGCATCACCCTGGTGATGTCCGGGCTGTCGATCGGTTACGGCATTGAGTCCAGCGTGCCGCTTTTTGCAGGGATTGGGATTCTCATAATCTTGGCGTTTACGTTTTCGTCCTATGTGGGTCTTGACAAGGGTCTGGCTGTGCTGGGCAACTGGAACGCGTGGTTCTACTATTTCCTTCTGGCACTGTTGCTGATTGCCGGACCGACGGTTTATATCATGCGGATCGGCACGGCAGGTCTTGCCATGTGGCTGCATAACTTCTTCCTTTGGGGTTTGGATCCCATTGACATTGGCGGCGAAGCCCTTACGCGTTCCTGGACACTGTTCGACTGGGCATTCTGGGTCGGGTTTGCTCCCGTTACCGCAATTTTCCTGGCCATGATTTCCTATGGCCGTACGATCAGGGAGTTCCTGATCATCAACTGGATACTTCCTTCTGTGTTCGGTATTGTCTGGTTCGCCATCTGGGGTGGCAGTGCAATCCATATGCAGATGAGCGGCGAAACGGATCTGATCAAGGTCATCAACGACGGCGGCGCGGTAGCGGCTCTCTGGGTGTTCTTGCAGAAACTGCCCTATGGTCTTGGCTACATAATTGTGCCGTTCAATATTCTGGTCGTTCTGGTGTCATTCATCACCGCAGCCGACGCAACCCTGACAAATATTGGTTCCATGTGTATGAAGGATGTGCCGATCGGCACAGAGCCGCCTCCGATGGTGAAAGTTGCGTGGGGAATCGTGCTCGGGGCAGTCGCTATCGTCATGGCGGCCTTCGGAGGTGGCGTCCAGGGAGTTGATGGGGTTAAGGCGCTGGCCGCTGCTAGCGGCTTCGTCGTTCTCTTCATCTTTGCCCTGCAGCTGATCTCCTACTTCAAAGTCTGGTACGTCGATCGCGTCATTGCGGAACCCGACGAGGAACCTGATGCCCAGGTCGTCGGGAAAAGTGGGGTAGAAATCCTCGTGGTCGAGAAATAGTCGACAACATCAAACGACAATCGTTACGGAAGGGTCCTCGAAATGCAACTATCACTGAACGGCAGTAATTTGACCATCGAGGACTCTTGTCGAGTCGCAAGAGGAGAATTGGAGGTTGGTATCGACGCGGGGGCGCTTGAGCGTCTGAAGGAGTCCCGCGCGCTGGTATTCCGCCTGGCTGACACGAATGTCCCCATTTACGGCTTCACCGTCGGTGTTGGCTGGAACAAGGACAAGAAGGTTTTCGAAAAGTACTTTGAGGAATACAACCGGAACCTGATCTATGCTCACTGCGTGGCAGTAGGCCCTTCGCTATCTGAAGAGAAGGTTCGAGCCGCCATGGTGGCGCGTCTCAACACGCTGCTGAGTGCGCGGACCGGAGTCCAACTGGACGTTGTTGAAATGTATCGCCAGTTTCTGAATCGGGGTATCCACCCGGTTGTTCCCGAACGGGGCAGCGTCGGTGAGGGTGACATCTCGAATCTTTCCCATATCGGCTTGGCCATGATCGGGGAAGGGGATGTGTTCTATAAGGGAACCCAGGTTTCCGCGCTTCATGCCTTGAAAACAGAGGGACTGGAACCGGTGGTGCTTGGCCCCAAGGACGGACTGTCCATTGTTTCATCAAACGCCCTTTCTGCCGGGGCCGGGGCCTTGGTGTTAGAACGAGCACGACAGCTCCTGGATGTGGCCAATGCGGTCTTTGCCCTCTCTCTCGAGGGCTTCGACGGCAACACAACGCCTTTCAGACCGGAACCTAACGAAGCCCGGCAGATGAAATCCCAGATTCGCTGTGCCGCCGCCATCCGAAAGCTCCTGGACGGTAGCTATCTGGGAAGCAAGGGTATTACGAAGTCCCTTCAAGACCCGCTGAGCTTCCGGTGCGCAGCTGCCATCAACGGTACGGTGATGGATGCCCTGGAGTATGTCAGCCCGCTGCTGACGATCCAGTTGAACTCAACGGACGACAACCCCTGCGTTCTTGTTGAAGCCGAGGAGATAATCTCCTGCTGCAACTTTGAAATTACCAATTGGGTTCTTGGCTTTGAGATGCTGGGGCAAGCCGTTGCCCACTTGGCAAGGAGCGCCTGCCACCGGACGGTCAAGCTCTCCGATCCAGGCTTTACCAATCTGCCGCGATTCCTGAGCCCGAACGAAGGAGCCGTTCAGGCCTATCAGACGATTCAGAAACCGTTTACGTCCCTGGATGCCGAAATCAGGCATCTGATGAATCCGGCTTCGACTGACTACTATTCAGTTGCAGGGGAGATGGAGGATCATGCGACCAACGCCCCCTTTGTGGTAGAAAAGACGCGGAAGATTATCGACAACGCTTTCTATATCCTGGGAATCGAGGCTTTGCACGCCGCCCAAGCCGTGGACCTTCGGCCGGAAATCACCCTCGGACGTGGATCGAGAATGCTGTATGACGCGCTGCGAATGGCAGTTCCGTTCCTTGACAAAGATCGGCCATTGTCCCCGGATATTCAATCAGCCTACGACGTCCTGACAGATCGAAGCCTTGTGGGACATTTGAGGAGTCTGACCGACCGTTGAGCACGGAATGAGGGCCGTTTGGAGCGATCTTTTCCGCTTCTCACTGCCCGCCCCGAGACGAGCATGAATACTGCTTCGTGGAGCAGTGCATTCCGAGAAAACTCTGCTCCCCGTCTCTTCTCCGCATGAACCGTCGAAAAGAATCAAAGACTGCATCGCTTTAACCGACGAGTACAGATGGGGTGGTTGGAGGCTTACGGCGATTGCGTATAGGCGTCAGAAATGTCAGGAAAAGCGTTGAGGCTGGTGTTGAATTCGCCGAACTCGATCGGAATCCGAAGAGTCGGAAGGTCAATAGCTACTGTTTCATCGTTTGGGCCGACAACGCAGGTTACATAACAATCGAGACTGGTCAGCGTTTTTTCAGGAATCTGGCGTTGGTATTCCGAGCGGACACTATCGAATTCTTTGCGTGGTGTTTGGACATTATGACTATGAAGCTCGGTAGGCACTCCTCTTCATCAGCGTGGATCGATCTGGGTGATTTGTACGGAAAGCAAGCCCAACCCGAGGACGCCATAACTGCCTGGAAAGCGGCCATTGCACTCGACGAAGCAGGGCGGGAATTTCGGTGGCGTGAGTCTGATGTCCGGGACGGAGGGCACCCCGGCAAGTCTCGTCAGCTTTGACCAGTTTTTGCGCGAACAGACCAACAATCTCAGCCTGCGACCGATCAAGGCTGATGTCGAAGGTATCGAATGTTCGGTACTGGCCGGTGCTTGGGAAATCATTGGCCGCGACCTTTCCTTCCTTTATGTTGAGAACGACCGCCCGGACCTTTCGCCACCCTTGATTTGCTTGATGCGCGAACTCGGTTACCGAACATGTTGGCACTCCCCACTGTTATACAGTCCGGACAACTATTTTAGCGATTCAGAAAACGCCTATCCCGGTATCGCGGCCATCAACATGCTGGACATCCCGGACGATGTAGCGCTTGAAACGTCGGATACCAAAGGTGCGTGACCGCTCTGGGGGCGGCGTCAAATTCAACTCGACGCTGGTGCCGACGTTCGTTCGCCGCTTACAGCGTATATCGGCGGCGCTGTCGCGGCTGTACCTGAAAGGGCTTTCCACGGGTGATATGCGCGACGCCTTGACAGTATTGGTTGGCGATCAGGCGAAAGGGCTGAGCCCGAACGTTGTTTCCCGGCTAAAAAGCGAATGGGCGACCGAGCACGATGCCTGGATGAAACGAGATATGGCGGCGAGTCGTTACGTGTATTGGTGGGCCGACGGCATCCATACCGGTCTGCGCCAGGAAAAGGATGCGCGGCAATGCCTGCTGGTGATCATCGGCGTGACGCCCGACGGCAAGCAAGAACTGGTCCGGTTTCCTCGGTTTAGCATGTGCAGTTCTGATACCTAAGTGCATCTAGAACGACTGCAATGCTTCGCGTTATAACCTCTTGATCGTCGCGTTCGATCGGTCAGCTGTGGCGACGCCCGTGTGCCCAAGATAGCCATGGATCACTGCCACGTCAGTCTCCGACTTTAACAGCGCCAAAGCGCAACTAAAGCGCATCACATGAGGAACAATATTTTCGCATCCGATTGTGGGGCGGTCTCGCGTAATTGCCGCCTCATGCTTCTGCAGGATGTATGCGAGCCATCACGGGTCAGCAACTGGCGGTGACGACAAGCGAAGACATGCTGATGGTCCTCAGCCATCGTTATGCCTCTCAACCGGTGTAACGCATTTACAGACTCGCGCCACAAAGGTAGGCATGAACAAGCGCATAGAGATTGGAGGGCTCAGCTGACTAAAGGTAATTGTTCGGTTGGCAATCACCAGGAAATTTATCTTGCGAGATGTCGTTTGCCTTTTCTGGTGGATTGCTCTCCCAGTGGTCAATAAGCCTCTCAATAACCGAATTGGTGTCGTCAACGAGAGGAATGGCCAGTCGTTGTAGGCGGGTGAATACCGAGCAAAATATGGGAACATTGATAGAGTCGGGCATGATCATCTCCTGTAAGTCGGAATTTACATCAGAACGTTCGGCTAGAAGTGCGGCGGATCCTTGAGGCAAGTCAATAACTTGGCAAGTCCAAATCGAATATTCAACTTAATTGACTTGCTGAGTCAAGATAGTAATGCGGTCACCCATTAGCCGGCGCGAGTCAAGAGAGTAAAGGATCCTATGGTGGCGTGGATCGCCATTTCAAATTTGCTTCATCTTTTACTGACAGCAGTCGGTAAATCGCATCCGATTCCTAAAGTCATGGCTGTGAACGAATCGTGCCAATCACCCATCAGTATCAAGCGATCAGCGATGGTCTGCTTTCGCCTTTTCGGCTATACCGCCCCAGAAGAACCTTGGTGCGGCTTCGCTTTCAAAGAAGTGCGCAGATTCGTGGCTGCCTGCTTCCCGGTGCAAACCCCTGGGGAGCTCGGGTTGCATGCGATCCGCTGAACTGCTCGGGTGACGGTGAACGGCCTCCCATTTTGACTCATAGCTAAAATTCTAGACGCGAATGTCACTTACTTAAGTGCTAAGTCCAAGGAACTAAAAGGTTTTGTTCTTCAAGGATTTGTGGGGAACTCTCTTCTATCGTCCATCGCGAAAAACTCCGTGGTTTTCTATAAGGGTAGTTCGTTTGTTTTGTAACGGGCCACTATAGTATTGACACAATCAATGGCTCATTATATTGTTCTCAACTCAAAAGCTCACCTAGGTTAGCTTTTGGCAGTATGCCTGAAAAATCGTCATTCTTTGCGCTCAAATCTGTCTTATGTTGCCCTTAAAACGAGTGCTTCTTAGTCCAAGTCAAAGAACTTTGTGGGCGAATTGTGCACTGGTCACGACAAAATTCTTGCCAAAGGGGCTTTGGGTCAATTAACAGCTTAGGGACTAAAGACATCGCCGACGATAGTACGGGTATGTGCAACGAAACGACACACCGCAGAACAACAGAAAAGACGAAATAACGGGGCAGCGCCGTCCAGCTGCATATTGATTGAAGGTGTTCAGCGTGCGAATCGATTACGACGCTTAATGGACGTTCACCTTGTTTTCAGGAGGCTCAGATGAAGAAGATTGTTTCAACGTTACTCGTAGCATCAGTCATGCTAACCCTTGGAGCTGGGGCATTTGCTCAAACCAAACCCAAGGTCGCCGGCGTCGTCTTTCAGGAAGATCAGTTCATGAAATTGCTTCAGCTTGGCTATAAAGACGCTGCGGTCAAAGCCGGGTTCGACTTTAACCCAGGCAACACGAATGGTGACGCCGCCAAAGAGGCTGAATTCTTAAACACCTATGTAACCCAAGGCTACAAGGGCGTCGCGATTGCTCCGATCAGCGAAGCCGGCTCCATGAAAGTCATCGCTGACGCGGCTGCCAAAGGTGTGCAGATCGGTATTTCAAACATGAGCCCGGCCAATGCCCCATATATTACAGGTGCCTATAACTCAGACAACTATGATCTCGGCAAAACCGTTGGGTTGGCAGCGTCAAAGTACATCAAAGATAAACTCAACGGAAAAGCCAAAATCGCAATTCTTCAGTTTAAATCATTGCTGCCGGAACAATCCTCTGCACGGTCAAGCGGTTTTCTCGATCAATTGAAGAGTATGCCTGGTGTTGAAGTAGTCGCCGATCAAGATGCTTGGATGCAGGATAAGGCTATCACGGTGGGTGGAGACATCATCACATCCAAAGGAGACGCTTTAAACGTCATCTTTGCGGCTAATGAAGGCGGAACCATTGGCGCCGCTATGGCTGTAAAGAACGCCGGCAAAGCGGGGAAGATAGTGGTCTTCGGCTTTGATGGAAGCGATCAAATTGTATCGCTCCTCAAAGACAGCTCAAACATCCTGCAGGCCGCTATCGCACAGGATCCCTATGCCATTGGGCAAAAAACCATGGAAACCCTCGTTAAAGGGATTAAGGGAGAGGATATCAGCGCGACCAAGGGCAAGTCTGTGGTCGTCCCCGGTATCTTGTTGGATCGCTCCAACCCGAAGGGCCTTGAAACTTTTGTGGCTGACCTGAAGAGCAAATCAAAGTAAGTCGCGATCTAAGCCCACGCACGCAAAATCTGCGAGCGTGGGTCTTTTCTGAATCATCAAATCAATAATTATTAGAGGGCTGGGTCACATGAGCAGTCTCACCGTCCGAAACATTATCAAGAATTTCCCGGGAACGAGGGCTCTGGACGATGTTTCAATCACGTTCGAAAGCGGAAAGGTTAATGCGCTGCTTGGAAAGAACGGATCGGGAAAATCGACGCTGGTCAAAGTTATCAATGGGGCGTATCAGGCGGATTCTGGGGTCATTGAACTCGATGGAGTTCCGCTTGAATTTGGTGGTCCTCAGGATGCATTCGATCAGGGAATAGCGACGGTCTATCAGGAAATGAGTTTGATTCCAGGGCTCTCGGTGGCCGAAAACATCCTGATCGGCCGTTATGAAACCAACGGCCCGTTTGTTGACTGGAAAAAAACCTACGCCAAAGCTCAGTCTCTGCTGGATGAGATGGGTATTGACATGCCGGTCAGGGAACTGGTTGTCAATCTGAGCGTATGGCAGTGTCAGGTCGTTGAAATTGCAAAGGCCATGAGTTGTCGCCCCAGGGTCATCTTCCTCGATGAGCCGACATCCGCGTTGGCGCAGCATGAAACCCAGATGCTATTCCGGCTTATTCGTGAGCTTAAAACGAAAGACGTGATCATCATCTACATCACGCATCGCTTGCAGGAACTATGGGAGATCGCCGATACCAGTACGGTTTTACTGGATGGCCGATTGACCGGAAAAATCGACATGGCTGATGCGCAGCCCAAAGACATCCTCAAGCTCATGTTCGGGGATGTCACGATCAAGAATCGACCCGCAGATCTGATCGTTTCAGATGAAACAGTTCTTGAGGTCAAAAACCTAACCAGAAAGCCGTGGTTCAGGAATGTTTCATTTACCCTTAAAAAAGGCGAAGTCCTTGGAATTGCCGGAATGCTCGGCTCTGGCCGGACTGAACTACTGAGGGCCATCTTTGGCGCCGATCAGGCTGATGAAGGAAGTATTGTTCTGGATGGAAAGGTCATTGACAAGCCAAATCCAAGGATCATGAGCCAGCTTGGGCTGGCGCTGACGCCGGAGGATCGCAAGTCGCAGGGATTGGTTCAGATACTGTCCATCAAGGAAAATCTGTGTCACGCGAGTTTGGACCTGCTTGCTCCGACCGGCTTTGTGGACACGAAGCTCGAACAGCGCTATGCCGACCGACAGGTTGATGCACTCCACATCAAGACACCCGGGACGGATATGCCGATGACCAGCTTGTCAGGGGGCAACCAGCAGAAGGTGGTTGTTGGCAAGTGGCTCAATATTGGTCCCAAAGTCATTTTTCTCGACGAGCCCTCGCGCGGTATTGATGTCAATGCCAAGCAGCAGATTTTCCAGATCATTTGGGACCAGTCACGCAAGGGCGTGTCCTCTGTTGTGGTTTCGTCAGAGCTCGAAGAACTACTCGAAGTCTGCCACCGAATCATCATCATGCGGCAGGGAGAATTCGTAGATGTGATTTGTCCCGAAGACACCACTATTGAAGAACTCTACTCACATTGCATTGGAAGTGAAAAATGAATACCCAACAACGCAAAGCGTTCAATTGGTCGCAGTTTTCAAAAAAATACATGATGGAGATCATCCTCGGATGCATTGTTCTGGCGTTGATGCTGACTGCGCCGGGGTTCTTCACGACTGGAAACATTCTAAACATCTTCCGAAACGTCGCCTTGGCCGGGGTTATTTCCTTTGGGATGACGATGGTCATCATCGGAGGTGAAATCGATCTCTCGGTAGGGTCTTCCATCGCATTGTCTGCGGTACTGACTGCGACAGTTACCGGAGCGTTGAATAGCCGGGGCATATTGCCAATGGAAACGGCCGTTCTGGTGGGGATGGCATGCTCCCTTCTAATGGGGGCTGTTGTCGGACTGATCAATGGCTTCTTGCGAACCAAGTACAACATTCCAACTTTCATCATTACCCTTGCCATGCTCAACGTTCTTTACGGAGCTGCGGCCTTGTTGTCCAAGGGCTTCCCAGTAACAACTCTTCCGGATTGGTACAACTGGATTGGTGCGGGACAGCTATTTGGATTTTTTCCCGTTCCAGCCGTTTGGCTTCTCATCACCTTCGCCGTTGTTTTCGTCATCATGAACATGACGAAGTTCGGTCGTCAGGTGTATGCCGTTGGTGGGAACCCGGAAGCAGCGCGTCTTTCGGGGATTGATGTGGCAAAAGTAAAAATAGTCATCCTGATGACAGTTCAAGTTCTGGCAGCATTTTCAGGAATCATTCTTTCGGCCCAGGTTATGTCCGGATCATCGACCTTCGGCCGAGGCTACGAAATGGATGTCATCGCCGCAGTGATTATCGGCGGAACAAGCTTGTTCGGGGGTATTGGCAAGGTTTGGGGCACCATGATTGGCATTATTTTTTTAGGAGTAATCAACAACGGAATGACACTCTTTGGCGTCGGCGATTTCGAAAAATACATCGCTCGAGGAATGCTCATTCTACTGGCCGTTCTGTTCAATACGATTCAGCTTCAAAGTATGCAAAAAGCTAAAGCAAGTTGAATTTGTGAATGGAGGAGGAATAGCGGACCGATGGGTAAAAGGGTTCTTTCGCAAGGATTTTTAGACGAAGCGGATCTTGGTTTCCTTAGCGAAAAATTTCCGGTCATTAAACCTTCGAACTGGCCACCACGATCTGCGTTGAACAAAGGTTCTGATCGTGCATTTGCTTGAAAAGCAATTCCGCAGAAAGCCTGCCTATTTCGACATGTGGTTGATAGACAGATATCATCCCGCTGGAGTAATGCGAGGGATCGGCACCGAAGCGTGCTATAGGCAGGGGATGATTGCCCAAAGGCGACTGGCGGAGAAGCAGATCACGTGTTCGGTACGAAAGCCCCTCCGTAGTAACGAACCAAGCATCCGGGCGCTCATTAACAGGCAAGGATAAAAGAGCCTTCAATCTATCCGAAAGATCCTGACTTTTCGCATCAACCCGGTCGAGTAGAACCAACCATCGTGGATCAGCGCTACGCCGCCGCGTTTTCAATGCGTCCTGATAACCAGCGATACGGCCACGAATGCTGGAAGCATTTAAGTCAAAGGACACGCAGGCCACTCGTTCCGCTCCTTGATCAATAAGCAATTCAACTGCCAATTGAGCGTTGGTTCGATCATCCTGCACCACTGAGTTGCCGAGCCATCCGTTCGGGATTCTATCGGCACAAACCACCGGGATATGTTTTTCTTTAAGCAAAATGGCAAGTTCAGGCACTTCAGTCGGCCGCGAATTGAAATCGGCACAGGGAACAATAATCAATCCGTCAATTCCCCGATAAAGGAGGGACTCGATATTTCTCTTCTCCAGAACGCGGTCCATCCGGCTCGAGGAAAGTACCATTGTGGCGTCGTGATCGGCAAAAACCTCGTCAATACCTCGTAACATTTGTGACATGTAGATTTCATGCACGTCGGGGAACACTAGCCCGATAGCGCCGGTTTTCCGATTATTGAGTGCTTGAGCAAAATAGTTAGGTCTAAAGCCTAGTTCCTTCGCCCGCTGGAGAATTCGTTGAGCGGTCTCTGAATTGATGCGACGCCGTTCTGCTTCTCCACCAAGAACAAACGATACTGTGGACCGAGAAACACCGAGTTCTTCGGCGATGCTTTTCATGGTTGGTTTAGCTTTTGACATCAGTGTGTACTCTACGTTAACCCATCAAACCGTACTTCAGTAGTCGGCTTTCGCGATTAAGTTCTATTGATCGGCAGCTGCCGAAGTTGCATGGGTACTTCAAGGAGGTCTCCCATACAAAACAGAGGTAGTCCCACGAAGTTGGACAGAATCTCGGATTTCTTAAGGGATATCTCCGCCGGATTTTAAGCAACCGTTTGCTGAGGTTGAAGTAAGCCGTATCGGAGGGCTTCCCGTCAAGGGTTGAATGCGGATCATGGCGATTATATGAGGCGAAATGCCGGTTTAGAGTTTGTTGGGCGACGGGGAACGAGGCTATTGCTTCGGCCCGATTAAGGAGGTAATTTCCTTCATGTCTGCGAAGAACCGTATCCAGTGCTGGCCTCGATTCATCTCATAGATTCCGGCCGTCGTCGGGGCAATAACTTCGGATATTTGTGTGCTGAAATAAATGTCATACCATCTGGCTAAACCTTACAGGAGTATAACTGCGTCACCGCGAGGTGGGGCGGAGAGCAACCGGAAGCGAATTCACGGTCCGCAGGATGGTCTAGCGTGACCAGATTCTTCTCGTTCATTTCGATCACCATGCGCCGATCGTTCGATCCATTTACCCTCGCTCATACTCATCCCTCGCTGGAAAAACGACACCACCTTCAGGCCCAAATCATGTTGAAAAACACTGCAGCAGCTTGACAAATTGGATAGTCGGCGATATCCTCGAAACAAAAGCTAACCTAGGTTAGCTTTTGTTTCGCTAAATTTTGAATCTGAGGAATTTCTATGAAACGAAGTCAAACTAACCAGATCTTGCAGTCGGCCCGAGCTTTTTTGAATCTCCATCAGTTTAAGCTCCCCCCTTTGGCTGACTGGACAGAAGATCACTGGAAACAATCGGCCGTTAATTACCAGGAGATATTTGACTGCCAGTTGGGCTGGGATATCACTGACTTTGGTTCTGGCAATTTTGCGAAGCGGGGTTTGACTCTCTTTACGCTACGTAACGGAAAACCTGGAAAACAGACAAAGAAGTACGCCGAGAAGATCATGATCGTTGAGAGCGGCCAGGAAACACCTGCTCACTTTCACTATAAGAAGACCGAGGACATCATCAATCGCGGGGGCGGAATACTTGTTCTCCAGTTGTGGAATTCTGATGAAACCGAAGGGAAAGCCACGACACCCGTTAGTGTCAATATCGATGGCATGGATCGGACTATCGATTCTGGGGGTGAGGTAAGGTTGTCGCCCGGTGAGAGCATATGTCTGACTCGAGGCTTGTACCATCGATTTTATGCCGAAGGCCGAACTCTTGTGGGCGAGGTTAGCGAGGTGAATGACGACCACGCCGACAATCGCTTTTTCGAATCTATAGGTCGTTTTCCGAGCATTGTCGAAGACGTTGCTCCGTGGCGCCGCCTAGTGTCCGACTATCCAATTCGATAAGAACGAAACCCGATGTTTACCATAGCTGGAATTGGTTGTTGCCTTCTTGACTACATCTATGCCCGAGTTGATTTTACTTCTTCCGCTTTCGGGGCCTATCGGTCTCGCCTTGAAGGCGATGGAGGATTGCTACCCGGAAAGCTGGTTTTCACAGAAGATTTTGAGTCATTTATCGACTGCGATTTGGAGTCAGTGCTCCAAGAAATAACGTCGGGAAAACCCGTCGATATGGTAAATATTGGGGGACCGGCTGTCGTTGCTTTAATTCACGCAGCTCAGATACTGGACTCGAGTCGATTCCATGTCAGGTTTATCGGCGCAATCGGCGAAGACGCCGAAGGAGCCGAACTTTGCCGGCAAATAGATCGTACTCCTCTAGGTTCTGCCGGCTTGTTGAAAAAGGCGGGGCGAACGCCGCGCACTGTGGTTTTATCCGACCCCACTTTTGACCAAGGACGTGGCGAGCGCACTTTCATCAATACCATCGGTGCTGCAGGACAATTAAGTTCGGAAGATCTGGATGTGGGCTTTTTCAAAGCGAACATGGTGGTCTTTGGTGGAACCGCACTTGTTCCCCAACTCCATGACTCGCTGGATCAACTAGTGCTCCAGGCCAAGAGTACAGGCGCCTTCACCGTTGTAAATACCGTGTACGATTTCCGTCATCAGCGGCAAAATCCTCTCTCGCGATGGCCCTTGGGTTCTAGCGACAAAAGCTATTCGTCCATCGATCTATTGATCGCTGATTTGGAAGAGGCTCTTCGCTTGTCCGGAACAGAAGCGCTTGATGACGCTCTGAATTTCTTCATAAAACAGGGCGTTGGGGCCGCCATCGTTACCAACGGCTCTAGAGACGTTGCGCTCAAAATCGGTTGTGATTTATACGTACCCCAATCAAACAGTCGCTTCCCTGTATCGCAATCTATCGTAGCAGAACTGATCGAGCATCCCGAGCGAAAAGGAGATACCACGGGTTGCGGAGACAACTTCGCCGGCGGGGTGATTGCAGAAGTGGCGCATCAGCTTGAGTCCAGGCAAGCTCGGATAGATCTTGCCAAAGCTGTTGCTTGGGGTGCAGTCAGCGGGGGCTTGGCCTGTTTTCAGATGGGAGGTGTTTTCTTCGAGTTGCATCCCGAGCAAAAACGAAAACTAATGCAGCCCTACCTCAATGCCTATTTCCAATGAAAACCTTCATTCAATTTGGCGCTTGGAATATCGGTCAAACCGTCATCGGAAAGCACTTTTCTAAAGTGGGTTGCGAGGTCATTTTTGAATCAGTTGAAAACTGAGTTGGTCGAGCGCACTACCCCATAATACAACCTGTATTCCAGAAGTGCCCATAGTGATTGCCTGTGCCAATTTTTCTGAATTTCCAATCAAAAAAGTACACCTCTTGTTTTCAAATCGTTATTTACACGAGGAGATGGTGATGACGAAATGGGCGGTAACGTTTGCAGATAGCCCGCACCCAGGAACTTGCCCGGACTGGGTGGGATGCATGCCGAGTGTAGCGTCAGTTACTTGGCCAGCAGCTCCAAACGCCCCCTTGGCTAGTAAGCATCACCATCCACGTGTCGAAGAAAACAAAGCCAGAGCGCGGCAAAATCAAGCCGTTCTTCGCCTGCGGGAAAGAACCAAACTGAATTTCAATGGACTGGATATTCCCGACCTTAGCCGACTCTTCTACGGGGCCTAGCATGGCGTGCCCGATTACTACTTGACGGTTAATCGGTGGCAATCCATTTTCTTCCACTACTGCGAAAGATACTCTGTAAGCACATGCAGCCGATGGATTAAAGCTGGCTGATGTCATCCACGTAATCTCTCCTATATCCGCCTGCCAAATTCTCGAAGATCATATCATCGGAATCGGGCAATTCCAGATTTTAGAAACCACTTTCCTGTTTGGAATCAAGTCATGCAATTTAATTCATTAGACAGAATGGATCGTCAGTAGGATTCTTCTGTGCTTCATATCAGACGAAAAGGAGCTCGATTATTAGGAAACTTTGGGAAAAGTCTCAGCGGCCAGGTGGCTAGGATTGTAGCCTTTATCACGTACCGATTTTTCTAACTCAAGTTGGCAAAGTCGATTACAAATTAATAACCAGAAGGGGCTTTTTGTGGGTGTCTTTGTACAATTTGGGGCCGGAAATATCGGCCGGTCGTTCGTCGGTCGACAGTTCTTCGAAGCCGGCTACGAGGTGATCTTTGTTGATATCGATACGAGTCTGATAAATCGCCTTAATGAGCGTCGCTCTTATCCGGTAGTTGTCAAGCAATCGGGGCAAGTTGATAACGTAATTTTGGTTAAAGGCATTCGAGCCATCAACGGTCGCGACACAAGTGCCGTAATTCAAGCTCTCGTCGACGCCGATATTGTTGCCACATCCGTTGGGCAACGAGCGCTTGGTTCGATTCTGAAAGTTTTAGCGCAAGGGATACTAGCCCGAAAACACGCAGGATGCTGTCCACTCGATGTGATTATTGCTGAGAATCTGCGTGCTGCAGCGGATTTTTTCCGTGAAGCTTTGGCAGGCCATTTACCCGAAGATTTCGATTTAAGCAATTCTGTGGGACTGATAGAGACAAGCATCGGCAAGATGGTCCCAATCATGCCTGAGTACGCCCTAGCGGCCGACGCTCTTCAGCTTTTTGCAGAACCTTACGACCAACTTATTGTTGACGCTCACGGCTTCCGGAACCCGCTCCCGCTGCTATCAGGGCTCAAACCAGTTGATAACATAACTGCCTATGTTGACCGCAAGCTGTTCATGCACAACATGAGCCACGCCGCTCTCGCTTATCTTGGTTATCAGGCTAATCCAAACCTGCGTTATCTTTGGGAAGTCATGGATTTGCCTGAAGTGGTCAATAATGTGCGTGGCGCCCTAGGACAAAGCGCTGAAGCGCTTTGTCATTTCTATCCAAGCGATTTCACTAGAGAACAACTTGATGAGCACGCCGCAGATTTGTTGGGGCGTTACGGCAACCGAGCTCTCGGGGATACTATTTATCGTGTAGGACGGGATCTTGGGCGCAAGCTAGCCCATAACGACCGCCTTGTCGGCGCCTGCTTGTTAGCAGCGCGTCAAGGCTTACCATTCTCGAAGATCGCGCTGGCAGCGCGTGCAGCGCTTGGATTCCAGGCGCAGGATGAAAGAGGCCAGGTAAGTGTCGCAGACGCTGAATTCCAATCCACCATCTCAACCGTAGGAACAAAGGAAGCATTGTCTCTGGTGGCTGATTTGCACTCAGATGATCCGATTGAAAGACTGGTTCTTGAAGCTGTTTTGCAGTAGCGAACACCGCCCCCCGTCAAGCGCTGATCAAGATGCTGCGTTGGCTAAAAAGTGTTCTTTGTTAGGTGACTACACGCAATGCTAAGCTAAGCGGTCAATTGTTTCTCGCGGTTCATACTAGCAGCAATCCCGACAATACCGGTGGTTAGGAATATCTTTGGAGGAATTATGGAGCTGCGCGATCTCAGGGCCTTTGCACTTCTTGGTGATGTCCTCCATTTTCGAATAAGTGCAGAACGTCTGCACATCACCCAATCTGCACTAACCAAGCAGATTCAACGACTCGAGAGCGAGTTCGGAGGCGCCTTGTTCGAGCGATGTCCCCGGCTTACACGCTTAACCCCACTCGGACGAGTGACTCATGCGGATGCAAAAAAAATCGTTGAAAGCGCAAACCGTCTTAGTCATCGAGCTCAACTAGCCGCTCAAGGTGTACTGGGAATTCTCCGAATCGGTTTTGGCCTTACGTCAAAAGCTATTGCACCGAAAGCGATTGCTGCTTTCAGAGCCACAATGCCGCACGTACAGATTGAACTTCGCGAAATGTCGGCTCGCCACCAGATTGAAGCCATGAAGAACGACGTTCTGGATGTCGGTTTCTGTAGATTGCCCGCTCCAAATGGTTGGCCTACTTTGCCTGTGCTCGAAGACTCGTTACTAGCTATTCTTCCCAGTGAAATCTCTGAAAAATCATCGCTGGAAGAATTGGTTAAAGAGCCATTTGTAATGATTGATCGTTCTCAATCTCCAGCATTTCATGATCATATGATGAGCTACTTGACCCGCCGTGGGTTATATGTGCATACAGTCCAGACCGCCTCAGATTTTTCTACCGCACTCGCTTTAGTTGAAGCCGGGGTGGGATGGGCAATGGTTCCATCCTCAATCTGTGATGATCGGCAAGGGTTAAGACAGATACATTTCAATGACCCACTTACAGAGTGGACGGTTGGGTTAGTGCGCCCTCCAGAGAAGGCGGGTTTAATTGTTGAGGCTTTCTGGAAAGTGGTTGCGACGGTTTGTCCGTATGCTGAAGGCACGTTAGATAATCGTGCTTATCCGGTTGTTAAAAAAACACACATACCACTAAAATGACTAGCATCAGCACCAACTTGGGGTGCGCATAAGGTTTTTTCCGAACTTTGAAATCCGCCGTATTCCGATGACGAACTCGGTCTGGGGGCAGGGGGAATGAAGGGAGTGTCCATGTGTCAGCCAAAATTTTGAGGACACGAAGCGCTGCCTTCGAAAATGTCAATATAATGGTTTCGGCGTAAAACTATCGCATAGTATTTGTCAGGATAGATCACCCGCAACTAGAGGCAAGTTTGACGATGGCCGGTGGTTCGGAGCAGATTTTAGCGAAGGCGCGAGTGTTGATTGCGCACAGACGCCTAGCGTAGGTCAACTACTCAGCAGTGGATTTCAATGTCGCCACGCAGATCCGGCATGGCGGTCAGACCCGTCTGAAGATCACCATTACGCATGCACAACAGGCAACCATTCAAGCGATTCTAACCGCACAAGCCGCAACACAACATTGGCATTCTTCAGAGTGTCGGCACCAGATTGTTAAGCAAGCAACGGTCTTACTACAACAACATCTAATTTCATCACTACAGCATTTCGCTACTCAAATTCTGGCATGTAGTATTGCGTTTGCGGTGTCCAATGTATTTCCCGGATCCGGACGTTCCTGATCTGAATCTGCGTACAGTAGGCTTCAAACCCCACTTTCCCGAACTCGCTTGAATCAATAGGATCTGGATCAGTTACTTCTAGAAGCAATTTTCCATCGGCGCAGATAAAACAGTGTCCATCGATACTGCCTCCTTGGATGAAATAGGTTTTCCCTGGAACAAAATCAAGAAGGGGCGTAGCAACGTTAAGCTTGTAGTCGGGAGACTTTTCTATTCCCACTTTCCCTTCCCACCATCCCTGGAGTCCTGCTACGTAGCCGACATCACGTTTATTTGAGACCTCATCCCATGACCCATTCCACATAAAGTTGATATCATGGGTTGATGGAAGAACCGTACGGGCCTCGAACTCAACCATCACATTGCCAAAATACGACTCCTTCGAGACAACCATAGCAGCAAAATTCTCTGGGTTCTTTCCTGCGAGCCACCCATCGGCATCTACTCCCCACTCGCCGCTGTAAGCATGCCACCGTGTCTTCAGATTTTCTTCGTTAAAAGCTTCTGAGTAGAGGATCTTTGAAGCGGCAACGTCGATGGTCTTCCGCATGAGGCATATCGTGGATTCACTCCCTTGCATCGTCGATTACCTTGATATCCAATAAGAAGCACAGATGACGCAGTTCCGCTATATGGTCACCCATTACCGTCGCGAAATGCTGCGATTGAACATGGTCCAAAATCCGGCGAACTGGGCGATCTGGGTGGAATTCGACGCTGGGCCACGAAGGAAGAGGAACCCCCATTTCTACCCACTGTGGAGGTTCTTTGCCGACCCCCGAAACCAAATGCATGCGGTACCCTTCCTTGTCTTCGGACAAGCAGGCAAGAGTCATGCGTTCTTTCTTCATCCGAGAGCAGTGAGCAATCCCGTCAAGGAGTAGCGTCGATACCCCTTTGATTTGAGGTTTCCCTTCGATAAAATCGTCTGCCACATATCCGTCTTCGCCCAGAAGTATCCACTCCGGATGAAAGTCGTAAATTTCAAGGAACATGGTCTGCTGCTCCGTGAGGAATTTCATCATGAGCTCGGCCGTAAGATTGCCAAGATCATTTTCATCGCAGTAGGGAATTCCAGCCGAGGCTATCAAGGACGACGGAACCGCATGGGTAGCCCCCATAAGCAGGTCAAAACCATCAACACACTTGTAGCTAAACGCAGAGAATCCCTTCTCCTTGATCAGCTTCATTGTTGCGAGGAACATTCCAATAGCACGCTCAATTACCTCATCTGCTGGCTTACCCAAGGGATACTCCCAAGTCTTAGTCAAAGCAGCAGTTTCACTTTTCACTTCACTAGGATCGAGGCTCTCATACGCTTTCTGGAGTTGCAGTAGGTCGACACTCTCAACTTCGGGCCCAATGGCACTTCTCAGCTTGGTTGGATTAATGCCAGTGGTGTACAGCCCCATGTCGTTATATCCGAGCATTCCAAGCCGGGATTGTTTCAGTTGCCTTACTGCACGAGCCGCCCGACCGAATTTCAAAATGCCATCTACATCCATAGGGGAATCAGGTGGGTTGTAGAGGTACACAAACTTGATTCCCCATTGCTCCATGGGATAGCGAAGGGTGGTGGTTCCTGCGCCCGCTGCAGGACAAATCAAAACTCCGTTTTCAGTAAAACCACCCGAAGAGTAAAGAACCATGGGCTTGTCACGAAATTCCAGTAAAACCCTTGTCACACCTCGAACCTCGATCCAATTGAGAACGTTTACGATTAGAAAGTCCCAGTTGGCTGATTTAAGCTCGCGGATTGCCCGCTCGGGCTCTGCCCCTTCTCCCGAAACGGGATCAGTTCTTATCAGGGTCAATCCTGCCGCTGTGAGTTGACTTTCAGAACGTAAGCTAATTGCGGCCAAGCGTTCTGGTTCATAGTACATAGTGCCAAACGAAACATACCCGGCTGTCAAGTTTTCCATTGATTAGTCTCCTATTTGGTTTCCAGCTTCAAACAAATTGCTACGCAGACTCTTGAATTTACAAAATGCCTTCTCATAGAGGGCTTTGTCGTTTTGAATCGGTTCAAATCGTCCCCCATCACGAACCATCGCTTTCCCCGCTGACGCGATGTCACTGTGATCGCCGAGCGCTGTTGCAGCGCAAATCGCTGCCCCAAGTGAAGAACTCTCTTCCTCTGTCATCCTGATGATTGGCTTGCCGGTCACCGAAGCCTTGATCTGAAGCCATTCAGCGGAACGTGCGGCACCGCCCATGCTGTGGATGTCATCCACAGGGATTCCGGCCGCCTCGATTGTTTCCACAATATCCCGAAGTAAGTAGGCAATTGACTCCTGAATTGCACGAGCCATGTGAGGCCTTCCGTGACCTAGTGTCAACCCATGAAATACTCCGGTTGCCCCCGGGATTGGATCGGGGAAATCGACCCCCGTGAAAAATGGCAAGACGATCAAGCCCTCAGAGGCTGGGGGGACTGTAGCCGCCAAACGGTTCAAGTCTTCATAGGCCCAATCCAATTCAGTCTCTTCGTAACCACAAAGCTTTGTTGCAAACCATTTGTAAGCTATACCGGCGGTTTTAATGAACGGCATGATGATTCGCGTACCAGATACAACATGCGGAAGAAAAGGCAATCCCAAACCGGTCTGAACATCCTTTGAACATGCACTCACGGCGAGCACTAGAGCGGAACCAGTTATCTCTGTCGTAATGCCAGGGGCCACATTCAACGCACCTACGGCTCCCATCGTTTGATCCATCGAACCTTTGATTACCACGCATGCGAGAGGAAGCCCTATTCCATTCGCAACCTGGGGCAAAACTGCCCCGACAACCGAAAGCTCTGGTACAAGTTCTGGCAGCTTTCCCTCGATGCCGAGCAATCCCAACATCTCTGGCCACCAAGTACCACTGTTAACATCGACCAATCCTGTCGTAGCCCAAAGTGAGGGTACTGCCACTGAGCGCCCCGTCAAGCGGAAGATGATAAAATCTTCGACAAGAAGGACATGCCTTGCGCGTGTAAAAACCTGAGGGTGATTTCGCTTTAGCCAAAGCATTTTTGAGCACGACCAAACGGGCCTCATTTCGACGATACCGGTTGTTGCGTAGAAAATATTGGGATCGATCTCTCGTGCCAAGAAATCTGATTCGGCATTCGATCGAGTATCTAGCCAAACAATCGCGGGGCACATCGGTTGGCCCTGCTGGTCCAGGAAAATGGTTGTTTCGCCCTGACTACATCCTGAGATGCTTTGAATCTGAGCAGAGTCAATGTCAGCCGAACGCAATATCTCCGTAAAGCCCTCTCGAACCGCATTCCAGTACACATCGGGATGCACCTCACACCAACCAACAGATGGTGTGGAAAGAGGATATTCCCTTACTACTTTGCGCAGCATGATTCCATTGTGGTCAAACAGCGCGGTCTTAACGGAAGATGTTCCTACATCAAAAGTTAGGTACACACGACCTCCGCCCTGCCAGATTTATTGGACATCAAGGCGGCAGTCAGCAAGGCATGAGAAAGCCTTGTCTCTTCTGGAGTCACACAATCAAATACATCGGATCGCCCACCTACAACGATATCTTCGATAAAAGTCGCCCACATCTGCAAAATTGCGTCGGAAAATCCGAATTCGAAAATTGATCCTGTAATGGTGGGGAATTGAGGTTTGGACCCAACGCCAATCCGACACCATGCTTGTTCTTGACCATTGCTCTCCAGATAATGGAAGGCTTGTGGATCATCTGTTGAGAATCTCGCAGCGCCTTTCAAGCCGCTGACCTCGAGATACCAGGAATTGGTCATTCCGGGCGCCATTCGTTTCATTTCCAAGATCATGGGGAACGCATGTCCATCCTCTCCCTTGACCCGACAAGCCAAGGTCGCGTTATCCCAAGTCTCACATGCAACTGAACCACCTTTCCCATCCGGTCGAAGATCGACGTGCTTGGATAGCAAGGCATAAACCGTTTCGGGAACCCAACCCATACGTAAGGGCACATGCAGAGCATGCATACCCAAATCACCCATACACCCGTACTCACCGTTGTATGCTATCTGTCGCTTCCAATTGATCGGTTTGGTCAAATCAAGATCGCTCGAATGGCAGAACCCAGCTTTCACCTCCAGTATCTGGCCGAACTCTTGGTCAGATAACCAAGATAGCAATCGGCGGCAACCAGGGAAAAATGGAAATTCCGAGGAGCATCTGACGACCACTTCAGGGTTTTCGGAGATCGCTGCTAGAATTGCCGTATTGGCTTTCTGATCAATGCCGAAGGGCTTCTCTCCCAGTAAGTGCTTGCCTGATCTTATGATATCTATATACATCTTTTCATGCAGATTGTGGGGCACCGCACAGTAGATCGCGTCGATCTGCGGATTGGCCAATAGATCTTTGTAGTCGCTAGTGAAGACCTTAATCCCGGGGAAATTCCTTCGAAACCACTCAAATCCAGCAACCGACTGATCGCAAACTCCCACAATTTGAGGCTGTGCTGACGAATCGAGCAAATGACACCAACGAGCAACCGCGCTGGCAAACTCGCGTCCCATGAGACCGAGGCCAATCACACCGAAGCGTACGATTTTTTTCATTTAATGGACTCCAATGCGTTGGTCATTCGGGCGATGATGAAATTCACCACTTTTGGGG
>JAIFNM010000312.1 GCA_020047725.1 Betaproteobacteria bacterium | reverse complement strand
GTTGGCGCGGTCGCTTTGCTGCTGGCTGCGTGGAAGCCAAGTCTGCACTTGCTACGGCGCTCGCTTTGGTCTCGATTGTCGAGCGAATCGCTGCTACTATTCCCCGGCTATTACGTTCGGCCAGTCAAAAAATATGTCCACCCGTAGTCTTACGGATAGCGATTCCTCCGAATTAGGGCAAAATGCCGTACTTTAGATTTGAAGCCGGACTGCCTGATTGTTCGCTTATCGATAAGGATTTGCGAACAAACCGGGGAGTCAAACCAGTCACCGGTAGTTGTTTCAATATCCTGTCCCAACATCCTGTTATTCAGTGTGGTTCCCGTGGTTCTTGTCGGGTTAGCGAAGAAGGAAATTCAATTATGTTGATCAGCAAGAAAATCTGGCTTCTGGTTGCGATAGCGATGGCAACCTGTGCGTCAGTTTCCGTTTTCGGCTTGTATGGCCTGAAAAGTGTCAATTCCAACGTGGTCGAGATCGCCGGTAAGTCAATGCCGGCTTTGCTTCGTGTGAGCGATATGCGTGCCAGTTATCTGGCCATGATCCCGATGGTCTATGAGCGGGCAACCACGGTAGATGCGGAGAAAGGGGGGGCGCTCGACAAGAAGATCAGTTCGGGAAACCAGAACCTGATCAAGCAAATCAATGAGTATGCGGAGCGAACGACCGACGAGAACGAAAAGAAAACGCTGGATGAGGCAAAAATGGGCTTGGTAACTTTTGTTTCAAGAATGAATCAGGTAAGTGCCCTCGCGGCAAACGGTGATGTTGAACTCACTCTGTCGATAATCAATCGTGACGTTGGCCCTGGTCATCAAAAGCTTGCGAAGGCCTTTGATGAACTCGTGAAGTTGAATACGGAAAACGTCAAAAGCGCGGCCACTTCAGCCGAAAGTGCGTTTGCCCGGACCCTGACTATCACCATTTCTGCGGCAGTGCTGGGCGTGGCAATCATCGGCGTTTTGGGTTTTCTGCTTGGACGCTCGATCACCAGGCCGCTGGGCCTGATGCAGCGGGCGATTACCCGGACGGCCAACGAACTCGATTTCACCGATACCTTCAAAGTTGAGGCAGAAGACGAAATCGGACGTACTCTGCGTGCCTATAACGAACTGCTGGCCAAGTTGCGCGCCAGTTTTGGTGAAATCCAGGCCGCCTCGGCGCGCATGGCGAACATTACTACCGAAGTAGCCAAAACCTCGAAGGAAATTGCCGAAAACTCACAGGCGCAAAGCGATGCCTCTACCGGGATGGCGTCGGCGATTGAGGAGCTTACCGTCAGTATTTCCATGGTTGCTACCCAGGCGCAGGACGCCAGCCACCATACACAGGCGTCGCGCGACAAGGCCGATCAGGGCGCTGAAGTCATTCTTTCAACTGTTAGCGGTATTCAGACCATCTCGGAATCGGTACGTGAAGCTTCGTCCCGCATTGACGCGCTGCGCAACGACAGCGAAAGCATTTCCTCGGTTGCAAACATCATCAAGGAGATTGCCGACCAGACCAATCTGCTGGCTCTCAATGCGGCCATCGAGGCGGCGCGCGCCGGTGAGCAGGGGCGAGGTTTTGCGGTGGTGGCCGATGAAGTGCGCAAGCTGGCCGAGCGCACGTCTAAGTCCACTCAGGAAATATCTGCACTGCTCGCACAGATGCAGGGCAGTGCCAAAAAAGCGGTCGACACCATGGCGGCGGCTGTACGGGAAGTTGATGCCGGTGTCGAGAACGCCCAGCGCGCCGGGAAATCGATCAACGAGATCAAGGAAGGTTCAAATACTGTGGTTGGTGCCGTCGAGGAAATCTCCGAGGCCGTACGCGAGCAAAGTGCGGCGAGTACCTCGATTTCACAGCGCATCGAGCAGATTGCTCAAATGACCGAACGCAATACCGTTGCTGCTGAGAGCACGTCCGAAGCGGTGCATAGGATGAGCGCCATGAGCCGTGAAATCGCCGAAGCCTTGACGGCTTACAAGGTGTAATCGAGGAAGCCAGGCCGGCGCCGGGCAATCAATCCAATTGCAGGCGCCGCTTCTCTCTGACCATGGTTCCAAAAACGTCGGCGGGGACCGGCGGGCTAAACAGGTAACCTTGCAACTGATCACAACCCAAGTCGCGCAGGAAGGCCATCTGGGCGTGGGTTTCAACACCTTCGGCGACGATTTCCTGGCGCAGCTGTTTACCCATGGTGACGATGGCTTGGGCGATGGCACAATCGTTTTCATCCCCGGGCACACCGGTTACAAAGGTGCGGTCAATTTTCAGTGTGCTGATCGGGAACTTCTTGAGATAAGCGAGGCTCGAGTAGCCTGTGCCAAAGTCGTCCAGCGCCAGCGTGAAGCCAAAGGCTGCCAGTTCGTTCATGAGCAGAATGACTTTCTCCGAATCGCATACGAGCAGACTTTCGGTGATCTCCAGTTTGAGCAGTTCGCAGGGAATCTTGTGGCGTTCAGTCGCACCTCGCAAGCGATCAATGAGCTGATCGTCAAACTGACGTGCCGAAAGGTTGATAGCGATCGGAATCGGTTCGAGCCCAGCGTCCATCCAGACGCGAATCTGGCGGCATGCTTCTTCAATTACCCAACTGCCCAGTTCCAGAATCAGGCTTGTTTCTTCGGCAAGCGGAACGAATTCCCCTGGCATGGTCAGGCCGTGTTCAGGATGCGACCAGCGGATGAGCGCCTCGGCACCAATGATTCGCCCACTGCGCAGGCTAACCTTGGGCTGGTAGTGCAACCGTAGCTCCTGACCCGAAAGTGCGTGGCGCAATTCACCTTCAAGTTGCCATTGCTCCTTCGCTCGTACATTCATTTCCGAGCTGAAAAACAGGTAACCCGACTCGTTGTTGGCCTGGATTCTCTTCATCGCCACATCGGCGAAACGTTGCAATGCGGCCGTATCAAGACCGTCTTCGGGATAGGTCGCGATGCCGATGCTGGCGCCAATATGCAGGGCATGAGACTCGATCACGAAAGGCGCGTCAAGTGCGGCGAGCAGTTTTTCAGCGACGAGGCCGCTGTGTTCGCGTTTATGGATGCTGACCAGCGCCACGACAAATTCATCACCACCATCTCGGGCCAGGATGTCCTCGTCGCGCAATACGCTGCGAAAACGCTGGCCGACCTGGCGGAGCAATTCATCGCCGACGTCATGGCCTAGCGAGTCGTTGACCGACGTGAAGCGGTTCAGGTCGATAACCAGCAGAGCGCCATGATCGTTATTACGGCGCGCTGTCGCCAGTGCTTGTTCAACCAGTTGATGGAATAACGAGCGGTTGGGCAGGCCAGTCAGGCTGTCGTAATTGACAACCTCCTGCATGCGTTTTTCGGTTGCGCGCAGGACACTGATGTCCGAAAAAATGGAGTAGGCGTGCGTGATCATGCCGTCCACATTACGCACGATCCCGATCGAGACCGATTGCGGAAATAATTCGCCATTCTTTCGTCGGCCGATGATCTCACCCTGCCATGCACCGGCACCTTGCATTGCTGCATGTACCTGCGCCCGAAAATCGGTGCTGTGAACACCTGAACGCAGAAGATCGGGCGTTTGACCAATCGCTTCTCTGGCCGAGTACCCCGTAATGCAGGAGAAGGCCGAATTGACCGAGACGATGAGTTCGTTGGTATCGGTAATCAGGATGCCTTCGTCGCTGTCCTCAATGATTCGCGCATGCAGTTGCTGTTTTTCTTCGGTCGATAGTCGGTCGGCAATCTCCGAAAGCGTGGCGACCATGCCAATAGCTTCGTTGGCGTCGCCAAGAATATGGGACAGCGCGAGATTTGCGCGAAAAGTTTCGCCGGATTTCCGGCGTCGCCGAACTTCAATCAGGGGGCTACCGTGCTCAAGAAACAGTTCGTGAATCTCGTTGTTTTGATCCTCAGGAATATCCGCATAGAGAAACAGGATGTGCCGACCGATGGCTTCCTTGGCGCTATAGCCAAACATGATCTGCGCACCCTGGTTCCAATCGGTGATGTAGCCAGCCATGTCCATTGAAATTACCGGCGCAGCCGTCAGCGCATCACTGTCGAGGTCAGGATTGCTCGATGGCAGGGCGGAGCAGGATTTCTCGTGGGCCAACATCTGCAGTTCATGGCGCAACTCGGTCAGCGAATACGTCAGATCTTCGCCGCTTTGAGCATGGGCCAGGGCGCAGAGCTCAAGACAGCGTTTGATACTAGAATCAGGCATCAACATGGTCCTGTTTTTCCTGGATGATGCCGAGCATCCATTGGTAAGCTTCAAGCGTGATCCGGTTATAGTCGTCTGCTGTCAGGTTCAACTTGCTCAATAGAACCCTAAGCCCCGCTTCATCAGCGTTTTCGCCGTACTCGACTGTCTGCAACAGACTCCCCAGTTCGCCCGCACGGCGAAGGACGGCATCGGTCAGCGCTTCGCTCAGTTTCAGCGGGTTCAGAACCTCGGTCAGGGACATGCCAAACAAGGTGCCAAGCATTGAAAGCATGCCGGCCATGAACGCGTGTTCTTGTGTTGCTCGGTCAAGACCCACGGCCTTGGCCAGCAGCTCCATGCTGCGCGCACGCGCGGTTACTTGCGCTAGCAGCATGGCTGAACGATAGTCGTCCTGGCTTGCCGCGAAAAGCATCAGGTTCAGCCAGCGCTTCAACTGCTGCCGCCCGAGAATGAGAATTGCCTGTGAGAAGCTGGAAACCGTTCTACCGACACCGACGCCAATTGAATTGACGAGGCGGAGAAGGTGGTAGGCGAGCACCGGATCGTGACGGAAAATGGCCTCGATCTCGCAGGTATCTGCATCCAGCGCGACCAGTTGCAGCAACTTGAGTGACAAGGTTCGAGAGGTCGCCTGACGTCCCGAAGTCTTCGCAGGTGGCGCAAGATACCAGTCTCCGATCAGCCATTGGGCCGTTAGCGGAGCAACGGGTTTTGCCTGCTCGTCGGATCGGTAAGGTGATTCCTTTAGTACCTGACATCCGCCCTCAATCAACGCTTTTGACAGTTCCGGTGACATCGCTTTGGCCAGGTGGCGGCCGACAAGGCAGGGGAAGACCACTGTAAAGTTGGCAAAGCCGCCATTCGCAACCAGTGGCAACAAGGCGTTGGTATCGCCTTCGCTTGTTTCAAGCAAGATCGCTCCGGGGTTGAGCTTCTGATCGGCCAGCAGGTGCGGGAACAGGAGTGCGTGTAAGATCATGACGGCTCTTGTGAATATTTTGCGTGCTGAAATGTCGACTTCAGCTTGAAGCGACAATATGGTTTCGATAACGGCATGAATTGCACGAACTCAAGGGGCCGTATTCAAGTTTCGAATGGGCCATGTCTTACGCAGCTATACGGCATCTGCTAGAGAATGTCTCCGTCTACGCAAAATCGATTGCTTCCCGATTCGCGCGCGTTGATGAGCAACGACTTGCTGCGTTCGATCAGGGTGGCTGAATTCTCACCGGTGTATTCAGTGATGCCGCCGCTGACGGTTACCCGAAGAAAATCATTGGTGAAAGTCTGTGTTTCGATCAGCACCCGCAGTCGCTCAAGCCCGACCAGCGCGTCCTTCAGGGACACATTAGGCAGCACTAGAAGAAACTCGTCATTGCCAATGCGTCCGGCGAAATCAATTTCACGCATGCTCTCGATAAGCAGCTTGCCGATGCCGGCAAGTACGCCGTCGCCGGTTTCTTGTCCGTATTTTTCGCAGAAGGGGAGAAAAAGATCGACGTCAAGCTGAGCCAGGGTGAACGGGGTACCGTAACGGCGTGCCCGGTGGATTTCGTTTTCCAGCAGGTACATCACCTGGCGCTGGTTGAACACGCCAGTCAATGGATCACGCGTTGTCAATTTCTTGATCTCGCTCTGCAGCTTTCGTTCTTCGTTGATGTCTGTCAGGGTTAGCACGATGCGGCGGACGCTGCCCTTTTCCGAAAAAACTGGGAATAGATTGATACTTAGCCAGGTCGTGCGCGGGCCAGCACTTGTCAACGCGAGTACGTACTGAAATATCGGCTTTCC
>JAIFNM010000220.1 GCA_020047725.1 Betaproteobacteria bacterium | reverse complement strand
CGCTGCAGATGGACATCAAGATTCAGGGCATCACCAAGGAAATCATGCAGGTCGCTCTGGCCCAGGCCAAAGAAGCCCGCTTGCACATCCTCGCCCAGATGCAGAACTCGGCCGCTGGTCCGCGTGAAGAAGTCTCGACCTACGCCCCGCGTCTATACACGATGAAGATCAATCCGGAGAAGATTCGTGACGTGATCGGCAAGGGCGGTGCAGTCATTCGTGCCATCACCGAAGAAACCGGTACGACCATCGACATCAAGGAAGACGGTACGATCACCATCGCATCGGTTAATGGTGATGCTGCGAATGCTGCCAAGGCTCGCATCGAAGCGATTACCGCCGATGTCGAAGTGGGCAAGATCTACGAAGGCACTGTGCTCAAGCTGCTCGACTTTGGTGCCATCGTCAGCATCCTGCCGGGTCGTGATGGTCTTTTGCACATTTCTCAGATCGCCAACGAGCGTGTGAATGCCGTTGCTGACTACCTCAAGGAAGGCCAGAAAGTACGCGTCAAGGTGCTTGAGGCCGACGAAAAAGGTCGTGTGCGCCTGTCAATGAAGGCCGTGTCTGTCGAAGAAGGCGGTATGGCTGCAACGCCAGTTGCTCCGCAGCAATAAGCTGTATTCAGGGCAAAAAAAAGGACGCTTCGGCGTCCTTTTTTTATTCAAGCAACGAAAGAAAGCTTTCGTAGTTTGCTGTCCTGATTGTTTACTTCGCGACCTGTCTTTCGCGGACTTCCTCTAACGTCTTGCAGTCGATGCAGAGCGTTGCCGTTGGGCGGGCTTCGAGGCGCTTGATACCGATATCGACGCCGCAACCAGAGCAATAGCCGTAGTCACCGCTTTCTATGTGCACTATTGTTTCTTCGATCTTCTTGATCAGTTTGCGTTCGCGGTCGCGGTTACGCAACTCGATAGCGATGTCGGTTTCCTGGCTAGCGCGGTCGTTAGGGTCAGCGAAAACGGTCGCTTCATCCTGCATGGTATGAACCGTGCGCTCGATATCACTCATCAACTCTGCCTTGAGCGTTTCGAGAATTGTGCGGAAATGGGCCAGTTGTCTCTCGCTCATGTATTCCTCGCCTTTTTTAGCGACGTAGGGAGCGAAATGTTTATGGAGCAATTCTTCAGGCATGTTCAGAAATCATCCAGTTGTTTTTGCAAAGAGGCGACTTAATATCAGAAATAACGGAACGCTGCAAGTAATCTAAAAAAATTAATCCCCGATAATTCAGAATCCATTTTTTGAATTGTATTGCACATGGCTTCCGGCGCCACATCTTTGTGAAACTTTTCCCCTCGTGCGGTTTGAATGCGAGCGGATAACCTTGTTGAACCAAAAAAACATCCCCATGCGATTGACCTTGCCGGAGGCAGTCTGTAGAATGCGCACCTTCCTCGGGGCGTAGCGCAGCCTGGTAGCGCATCTGCTTTGGGAGCAGAGGGTCGTGAGTTCGAATCCCACCGCCCCGACCAGTTTTACAAGCAACAAAATTGATACCGAAGGGTATTGGGTAATTGTCCGACAGTCTCGTGTTTTGCGCCCGTAGCTCAACCGGATAGAGCACCGGCCTTCTAAGCCGGGGGTTGTGAGTTCCGTGCCAGAACAATGGCGGTGTTAGCTCAGTTGGTAGAGCATTGGATTGTGATTCCAAGGGTCACGGGTTCGAGCCCCGTACGTCGCCCCAAAAATATAAAACCCCTGCAAGCCAAAAGCTTGTGGGGGTTTTTATTTGCCTGTCACTTGCACATAACCCCAGAAGCCTCATGGACAGGCGATCTACAGGCTATATGCCTGTAGAACCTCATGAACATTGGGTGTTACGGCATCGATGTTGCAGATGCCCGTATTTATTGCCTTTCGGGCCGGTTGCTTGATTCGGCAATCAAGGCTGCAAAGAGCACCGGTGGTGACTCCAGAAACCGCCCCCGGTGCGCCCATTACGTACTATGCTTCAAGGATACGTCCGTCAGATGACAGGGAAAGATCATGACCACCAAAAAAACAACAAGGAAGGCCATTTCGCAACCCGTCGAGGCTGCGCCGAAAATCGCGGAGCCTTCAGAACAAACGCCGAACAGCGCTTTCCCCATTGTCGGTATCGGTGCGTCAGCGGGTGGGCTGGCGGCGTTCGAGGCTTTTTTCTCCGGGATGCCGGCTGACACTGACCCCGGCATGGCGTTTGTGCTGGTGCAGCACCTGGCGCCGGATCACAAGAGCATTCTTTCCGACCTGATCCGGCGTTACACGCGCATGCAGGTGTTCGAGGTTGAAGACGGCATGGTGGTGCAAGCCAACTGCGCTTACATCATCCCGCCGAACACTGACATGGCATTTCTTAATGGCACGCTGCAATTACTGGAGCCCTCCGCGCCACGCGGCCAGCGCCTGCCGATTGATTTCTTCTTCCGCTCGCTGGCTCAGGATCAGCGCGAATGCGCCATCGGCATCGTGCTTTCCGGCACCGGCAGCGACGGTACGCTGGGCGTGCGGGCGATCAAGGGCGAGGGCGGCATGGTCATGGCGCAGAACCCAGAATCTACGGAGTTTGATGGCATGCCGCGCAGCGCCATCGGCACCGGCCTGGTGGACTATGAACTGCCTCCGGCCGAGATGGCCGCTCAGTTGATCGCCTATGCTGCTCACGCCTTTGGAAAATTGCCCCGATCTCCGACGGCGCATACGCCCAAGGACGAGAGCGCGCTGAAGAAGATCTTTGTCCTGCTGCGCGCCCAGACCGGCCACGATTTCTCGCAGTACAAGCCGAGCACCATCAACCGTCGTATCGAGCGGCGCATGGCGGTGCACCAGATCGAAGTGATCGATAGCTATGTCAAGTATCTGCAGCAGACACCGTCCGAGGTCGAATCGCTATTCCGCGATCTGCTGATCGGTGTGACCAATTTCTTCCGTGATCCTGAGGCGTTCAAAGTGCTGGAGGACGAGGTCATTCCCAAGCTCTTTGAAGGCAAGCCCGCCGGTGCGGTGCTTCGCGTGTGGTCGACGGGGTGTTCCACCGGCGAGGAAGCCTATTCGATTGCCATCCTGCTGCAGGAGCGTATTGAGGCACTCAAGCAAAGCTACACCGTGCAGGTTTTTGCCACCGACATCGACAGTCGGGCGATTGCCACGGCCCGCGCCGGGCTCTATCCGGCCAGTATTGCCGCTGACCTCACGCCGGAACGACTGGCGCGCTTTTTTAGCGCCGAGCCTGACGGTGGTGCCTACCGCATCCACAAGGGCATCCGCGACATGCTGGTGTTTTCCGAACAGGATGTCATCAAGGACCCGCCTTTTTCCAGGCTTGACCTGATCAGTTGCCGCAATCTGCTGATCTATCTGGGGTCAGCGTTGCAGAAGAAGCTCATACCCCTGTTCCATTACGCGCTGAAACCGGATGGTGTCCTGTTCCTCGGCACTTCCGAAGGCGTCGGTGAGTTTTTCGAGCTGTTTTCCGTACTCGACCGCAAAGCCAAGGTGTATCAGCGCAAAGACGATTCTCACGGCCTGCAGCGTGCTGTCCTGGGGCGTTTTTTACTGCCGATGACGGCGCTGGAGGGCGTGGAAGCAAAGGAAAAGATGCGCCTGCGGGGAGCCGAAAAAAACGGCTTTCCCACCAAGCGCCCCCTGCGTGAACTGACCGAACAGGCGCTGTTGCAGCAGATCGCTCCGGCCAGCGCGCTGGTCAATGCGCAAGGCGATATTTTCTACCTGCGCGGTCGCACCGGCATGTATCTGGAACCGGCACCCGGCGAAACCGGCGTCAGCAACATTCTGAAGATGGCGCGTGAAGGGCTGCGCCGTGATCTGACCCTGGCACTGCACAAAATTGTCGGCAGCAAGGCTGTTGTGCGCTACCCCGGACTGAACGTCAAAACAAACGGCCATTTCACCCGGGTCAACCTGACCCTGTGTCCGGTGGCGGTTGATCTGGCCGAATCGCAGGAGGCGAATCTGTATCTGGTGATTCTGGAAGAGGCACCGCCTGAGCCTGTGGCTCTCGCCGCTGCAGCGGCCAGCGCAGCGGACGCTCCCGAAACCGATGCAGAAGCTCACATCGCACTGCTCAAGCAGGAACTGCGCGCCAAGGACGAATACCTGCAAACCACCCATGAGGAACTGGAGAGTTCCAACGAAGAGCTCAAATCTTCCAACGAGGAAATGCAGTCGGTGAACGAAGAATTGCAATCGACGAACGAAGAACTGGAAACCTCCAAGGAAGAGTTGCAATGAAGAGCTGGCTACCGTCAATACTGAGTTGCAAACCAAGGTCGTTGATCTGTCGCGCGCCAATAACGACATGAACAACCTGCTGGCCGGTACCGGCATTGCCACCGTTTTTGTCGATCATCAACTGCGTATCCTGCGTTTTACGCCCGCCGCTGCCGCCATCATCAACCTGATCCTGAGCGACCTGGGTCGCCCGGTGGCGCACATTGTCTCCAATCTGGTTTATTCCACCATGGTGGCCGACGTACAGGCGGTACTGAACACGCTGATCCCGAAAGAGGTGGAAGTGCAGACCACCGACAGACAGTGGTACGCCATGCGCATCCAGCCTTACCGTACGCTGGATAACGTGATCGAAGGTGCGGTGATTTCATTCGTGAATGTCACGACAATTGTGCAAACACGGGAGTCGTTGCACAAAGCCAATGAGTTGCAGCGTCTGGCGGTTATTGTGCGCGATGCGCAGGATGCCATCACTGTGCAGGACCTGGATGGTCGCACCCTGGCCTGGAACCCCGGTGCCGAGCGGCTGTACGGCTGGAGCGAAGCCGAGGCGCTGGCCATGAATGTGCGCGACCGAATCCCCGATGCGCTGCGCGACGGTGCGCTCGAAACGCTGGTTCAACTCAGCCGGGCTGAAGTTCTGCAGCCGTACACCACGCAGCGCCTGCGCAAAGACGGTGCGGTGGAGACGGTCACGATCACCTCCAGTGCCCTGTGTGACGAGGCTGGGCGCCTGTATGCGATTGCCACCACGGAGCGGGGGGGGGCGTCGGCGACCGTGAAACCATTGGCAGGGGTGCGCCGTGAGTCCGCTGGGTAATTTATCTGCTCAAACGATCGAGCTGCGCCAGCGCGCCGAAGCCGCCTTCCGGGAAGCGGCTGCACAGTCGCCGGGGAATCTTGCTGATCTTTCGCCCGAGGTAATCGGGTTGCTGCTGCATGAGTTGCGCGTGCATCAGATCGAGCTGGAAATGCAGAACGAGGAACTGCGCTGCGCGCAGCTTGAACTGGATGCGTCGCGCGCGCGCTACTTCGAGCTTTACGATCTGGCGCCGGTGGGTTATTGCTCGATCAGCGAAAGCGGGCTGATCCTGCACGCCAATCTTGCTGCCGCGACCCTGCTTGGCGTAACGCGCGGTGCGCTGGTCAGGCGAAGGTTCAGCCGCTTCATTCTCAGGGACGATCAGGACAGTTATTACCTGCGGCGCAAGCAGCTCATCGGGGGAGGCGAGCCGCAGTCGTTCGAGCTGCGCATGGTCACGAGTGACGGTACGCCGTTCTGGTCGAGCGTGGCCTGCAGCGTGGCGCAGAACGAGGGCGCGCCCGAAATCCGTATCGTGCTGACCGACATTTCTGCCCGCAAGTCCGTCGAGGCCAAGCTGGAGCAAACCCAGAGCCAGTTGCTGCAATCGGAAAAGATGGCGGCCATTGGCCAGCTGGCAGCGGGTGTGGCGCATGAAATAAACAATCCAGTCGGTTTTGTCAATTCCAATGTCGGCACGCTGGGCGAGTACCTGACGGGTCTCCTGCAGCTGGTGGACGCCTACCGCTTCGCCGTAAAATCAAGCCCTCCTGATGATTTCGCGCTGGGTAAAGCGAACCGTCTGGCCGACGAATTCGAACTTGATTACGTGCGCGGTGACGCGGTCGCGCTGCTGGCGGAATCGAAGGACGGGCTGGAGCGCATCAAGCGCATCGTGAACGATCTGAAGGATTTCGCTCATATTGATGCCGTGGTGTGGGAGTCCTTTGATCTCCACGCCTGCCTCGACCGCACACTGAACGTGGTGTGGAATGAACTGAAATACAAGGTCACGCTGGCCAAGGAGTATGGCGAGCTGCCGGCGATTACCGGCCTGCCGCATCAACTCAGCCAGGTCTTCATGAATCTGCTGATCAACGCGGCTCAGGCGATTCCCGAGCGCGGAACGATTACCCTGCGCACCGGGCGCGAGGCGGATTCGGTCTGGGTCGAGGTGGAGGATACCGGGGTCGGCATTGCACCGGAAAATCTGTCTCACATCTTCGAGCCGTTTTTTACCACCAAACCCGTTGGTCTCGGCACCGGTCTTGGTATGGCGGTTGCCTACGGCATTGTCAAAAAGCATGAAGGGCGGATCGAGGTGCGCAGCATTGTCGGTCAAGGCAGCACCTTTCGCGTCAGCTTGCCTATTTGCGCCGCAGAAACAGCGGGGCAGAGGGGGCCGCTGGAGGATACTGATCGCGTCAGGGAGGCGTTATGACCACATTCGAGACGGCGGACGAGCTTCGCCGGTTAGCCGAAGCGCTGTTGCGGGAAAAAGACGCGCAGTCGCAGGAAGGCGCTGATTTTCTGTCGCCTGACGCCAGCCGGCTGCTGTTGCATGAATTGCGCGTGCATCAGATCGAGCTGGAAATGCAGAACGAGGAACTGCGCTGCGCGCAGATCGAATTGGATGCGTCGCGAGCGCGCTACGTCGAGCTTTATGATCTGGCACCGGTGGGTTATTGCTCGATCAGCGAAAGCGGACTGATCCTGAAGGCCAACCTTGCCGCAGCGACGCTGCTCGGTGTTGCGCGCGGTGCGCTGATCAGGCGAATGTTCAGCTGCTTCATTCTCAGGGACGATCAGGACAGCTACTACCTGCGGCGCAAGCAGCTCATCGAGGGAGGCGAGCCGCAGTCGTTCGAGTTGCGCATGGTCAGGGATGATGGCACGCCGTTCTGGGCGAGCGTGGCCTGCAGCGTGGCGCAGAACGATGGCGTACTCGAAATCCGTAGCGTGCTGACTGATATTTCGGCCCGCAAGTCGGCCGAGGCTGAGCTGGAACAGTACCGCCAGCACCTGGAAAAACTAGTCGCTTCGCGTACGGCCGAACTGGTGCAGGCGAAAAACGCTGCAGAGTCGGCGAATCTCGCCAAGAGCGCTTTTCTGGCCAACATGAGTCACGAGATTCGCACGCCGATGAATGCCATCCTGGGGATGGCCAACATCCTGCGTCGCGAGGGTGTCACCGCCGGGCAGGCCAGGCGCCTGGACAGTATCGACGTCGCCAGCACGCATCTGCTCGGGCTGATCACCAATATCCTTGACCTGTCGAGGATCGAAGCCGGCAAGTTCATCATCGATGAGGCGCCGGTGGCCGTCGATGCCATTCTGAGCCACACCCGCTCGATCATCGCCGAGCGCGCGCAGGCCAAGGGGCTCGGTTTGTTTGTGGAGTGCGGCGCCTTCCCGCCGGGTCTGCTGGGTGACCCGGCGCGCCTGCAGCAGGCGGTGCTCAACTACGCCACCAATGCCGTCAAATTTACAGAAGCGGGTTCGCTGACGCTGCGCGCCAGCGTGCAGGAGGAGCGCGTCGAGTCGGTCACGGTGCGCTTCGAGGTGCAGGATAGCGGTATCGGCATCCCGCCTGAAATCCTGCCCCGCCTGTTCAATGTGTTTGAGCAGGCGGACAATTCGATCACGCGCAACTATGGTGGCAGCGGGCTCGGACTGTCGATCACACGGCGGCTGGCCGAACTGATGGGCGGGGCGTCGGGCGTTGAGAGCACACCGGCGCATGGCAGCACATTCTGGTTTACTGCGCGCCTGAAGCGAAGCAATCGCCCGGGCGCTTTCGTACCGGGTGAAGAATGTGCCGATGCCGAGACGCTGATCCGCGAGCGTTATCTCGGTGCCCGTATTCTGCTGGTCGATGATGACCCGCTCAATCTGGTCGTCGCCCAGTTTCTTCTGGAAGGCAGCGGCTTGCATGTCGAGACTGCTGAGGATGGCGTGGAAGGCGTGCGCAAGGCCAGTGAAGGAAATTACGCGGCCATTTTGATGGACATGCAGATGCCGAACATGAATGGCCTTGAGGCAACGCGACAGATCCGCAGGCTCCCCGGCCACCGCGAAACGCCGATTCTGGCGATGACCGCCAATGCCTTTACCGAGGACAAGGTGCGCTGCTCCGAAGCCGGGATGAATGATTTCCTCGTGAAACCCATCGACCCGGTGCTGATTTTTGCCAGCTTGCTCAAGTGGCTGGTAAAGGCGAATAATACGACGTGTAGTTAACGGAACCGCTCGCGAGGGATGTTATGAACAAACGCCCCGAGGACACCACCAAATTACGCCAGCGGGCCGAGGCGGCGAGTAAGGCATGGGCGGCCTTGCCTGAGCCTCTTGAAGCGACTTCCCCCGAGGCTGCACGGCAAATGTTGCACGAATTGCGCGTACATCAGGTCGAGCTGGAAATACAGAACGAAGAGTTGCGCGCCGCGCAGATCGAGCTGGAAGTGTCGCGGGCGCGTTATGTCGATCTTTATGATCTGGCGCCGGTGGGTTATTGCTGCCTTGGCGAAACGGGCTTGATCATGCAAGCCAATCTCAAGCTTGCTGCTTTGCTGGGAAAGAGCCGGGGCGCGCTGCTCAAACAAGCGTTCTCGCGCTTCATTTTCAAGGGCGATCAGGACAAATTCTATTTGTTTCGCGAGCAGCTTCTTACCACCGGCGCGCCCCAGTCCTGCGAGTTGCGCCTGCGCAAGAGTGACGGTTCGCCGGTCTGGGCACACCTGGCGGCCACCATTGCACAGGAAGCTGAGGCACGGGTACTGCGCATCGTCCTGAGTGACATCAGTGACCGTAAGCATGCAGAGGTGCTGCTGTACGAGAGCGAGGCCTTCAACCGTGCGGTACTCGACTCGCTGAGCGCCGAAATTGCCGTTCTCAACAGGGAGGGAACGATTGTTGCGATCAATCGCGCGTGGCGGCGCTTTGCTCAGGAAAACGGAGCAGGGAGCAGTCCTGCGGCGCATCAGATCATTGTCGGCAGCAATTATCTGATGGCCTGCCAGGTGGAGGGCGCACGAGCTGCCCACGACGGTATCCGGTCTGTACTGGATGGTCGTTTGCCCGACTTCAGCATGGAATACCCCTGCCATTCGCCGGAACAGCAACGCTGGTTCAACATGAACGTCACCCCTCTGGGTGACGGGGTGGTCATCGCGCATACGAACATCACTGAACTCAAGAAAATCGAAAACGCCTTGCGTGAGCAGGAGGCGTTTTTCCATCTGATTGCCGAGAACATGGGCGACTATATTGCCGTTCTCGACCCGCAAGGCCGGGGACTCTATAACAGTCCATCGTATCTCCAGTTTTTTGGCGACAAAGAGGATTTGCGCGGTACGGATTCTTTCGCTGATATTCATCCGGATGACAAGGAGCGCGTCAAGCAGGTCTTCAGGGAAACCGTGCAAACCGGCATCGGGCGCCACATCAATTATCGCTTCGTCACCACCGACGGTCGTATTCGCGAAATGGAATCGCGCGGCAACGTCATCACCGACAGTGAGGGCCGAGTGGCGCGCGTGGTTGTCGTCGCACAGGATATTACCGAGCGCCGGCAACTGGAGGAGGACGTGCGTCAACTGGCGTTCCACGATGCGCTGACGCAGTTGCCAAACCGCCGCCTGCTCAATGATCGCGTGGGGCAGGCGATGGCTGCCAGCGCGCGCAGTGGATGTTATGGCGCGCTGATGTTTCTTGATCTGGATAACTTCAAGCTGCTCAATGACACGCACGGGCATGTGGTCGGCGATTTGTTGCTGATCGAGGCGGCGAATCGCTTGAAAGCCTGCGTTCGCGGGGTGGACACGGTTGCCCGCTTTGGCGGCGATGAGTTCGTCGTGATGATCAGTGAGCTTGACACGGATCACGCCGAGTCTGTTGCCCAGGCTCGATTCGTTGCGGAAAAGATTCTGGCCACCTTGTCTGAACCCTATTTGCTGGCAGTTGGACACGACGACTTGCCGGGAAATGTAATCGAGCATCGATGCACGGTGAGCGTGGGTGTGGTGCTGTTCATCAACCATGAAGAAAACCAGATCGATATCCTCAAGTGGGCGGATCGGGGCCAAGAAAGCCGGCGGCGATTTGATCTGGTTTCATCAGTAAGCGATTCGCCCGGCTATTGGCCTGTAACGCTCGTCGAATGGCGATCTGCAAGATGGATGCCGCGGAGGGCAATGTTTACGCCGGTCTTCGGGGTAGTGTTCTGTAGACCGCCATTTCATAAGCCTTTGCAGCCATATGGCATTTCTGGTCCCGGCTTCAGGCGGTTTTGTGTGGCTGGCACGTCGCACCGATTGAACCAATGCATGGTCGCCGTGCCTTAGCTTCAGCCCTAAATCCCTGTAGAATCCGCCCCCTATGATTACCGCCAAGCTGGACGCGCAGGCCGACGTCCCTAAAAACATTTTTTCTTACCGCAAGTACTGGGCGAAGCGCTTCGGCATCGCGCCCTTTTTGCCCATGTCGCGCGCCGAGATGGATGTGCTCGGCTGGGATTCGTGCGACATCATCCTGGTGACCGGCGATGCCTACATCGACCATCCGAGTTTCGGGATGGCGCTGGTTGGGCGTTTGCTGGAAGCGCAGGGGTTCCGCGTCGGCATCATCGCGCAGCCCGACTGGTTGTCGGCCAAAGCCTTCAAGACGCTGGGCAAGCCAAATCTGTTTTTCGGCGTTACCTCGGGCAACATGGATTCGATGGTCAATCGCTATACCTCGGACCGGAAAATCCGTTCGGACGATGCCTATACGCCCAATGCCGAGCCGAACAAGCGCCCGGATCGTGCGGTGGTGGTCTATGCCCAGCGCTGCCGCGAGGCGTATCCGGGGGCGAATGTCATCATCGGTTCGATTGAAGCCAGTCTGCGCCGAATCGCGCACTATGATTACTGGTCGGACAAGGTGCGGCGTTCCGTCCTGCCCGATTCGAAAGCCGACATGCTGATCTTCGGCAGCGCCGAGCGGGCGCTGGTCGAGTTGTCGCATCGCCTGGCCGCAGGCGAGGAAATCGACCAGATTCGCGATTTGCGCGGCACGGCCTTCATGGTGCCGCGCGGCTGGTTGCCAGCCAGCGACTGGGCCGAGATAGATTCGACCGACGTCGATGCGCCGGGGCCGCTGATTCGCCATGCCGATCCGTATGCGATGGAGCCTGAGAAAGACAAGGGCGCTGCCTGTGCCACGCCAGACGCGGCGGCCGGCAAGGTGATCCAGTTCCAGCCGCATACGCGCATGCCCAAACTTGATCGGGCGAAGACGGCGATTCGCCTGCCGTCCTACGAACAGGTGGTTGGCGATCCCGTGCTTTATGCCCACGCCTCGCGCACCTTCCACCTTGAATCGAATCCGGGCAACGCCCGAGCGTTGATCCAGGCGCACGGCGAGCGCGATGTGTGGCTCAATCCGCCGCCGATCCCGTTGACCACACCGGAAATGGATGGCGTTTTTGCTGCGCCCTTCCAGCGGAAACCGCATCCCGCGTACGGCGAAGCCAAGATTCCGGCCTTCGACATGATCCGTTTTTCGATCAACATCATGCGCGGCTGTTTTGGCGGCTGCACCTTTTGTTCGATCACCGAGCATGAAGGGCGCATCATCCAGAGCCGTTCGGAGGCGTCGATCCTGCACGAGATCGAGGAAATCCGCGATAAAACACCGGGCTTCACCGGCACCATCTCCGACCTCGGCGGGCCGACAGCCAATATGTACCGGCTGGCGTGCAAGGACCCGAAAATCGAGTCCTCGTGCCGCCGCCTGTCCTGCGTTTATCCGGGTATCTGCGAAAATCTCAATACCGACCACGCACCGTTGATTCAGCTCTACCGCAAGGCGCGGGCGATCAAGGGCGTCAAGCGTGTGCTGATCGGCTCCGGGCTGCGCTACGACCTGGCCGTGCGCTCGCCGGAGTATGTGAAGGAACTTGTCCAGAATCACGTCGGCGGCTACCTGAAGATCGCCCCCGAGCACACGGAAGCCGGGCCGCTCTCGCACATGATGAAGCCGTCGATCAGCAGCTACGACGCGTTCAAGGCAATGTTCGAGAAGTTTTCGAAGGAGGCCGGCAAGGAGCAGTACCTGATCCCGTACTTCATCGCCGCGCACCCGGGAACCAGTGATCTGGACATGCTCAATCTGGCGCTGTGGCTCAAGCAGAACAATTTCCGGCTCGACCAGGTACAGACTTTCCTGCCAACGCCGATGGCCATCGCCACGGCGATGTACCACTCGCAACGCAATCCGCTGAAGAAGGTGATGCGCACCTCGGAGCAAGTCGAAACCGTACGCGCCGGTCGCATGCGCAAGTTGCACAAGGCGTTCTTGCGTTACCACGATCCTGAAAACTGGCCGCTGCTGCGTGAGGCGCTCCGGCAACTGGGTCGCGCCGATTTGATCGGTAATAGCAAGAAACAGCTGATTCCCAGTTTTCAGCCACCGGGAACGGGGCTGAAGCACCGCGAAGTGCGGCCCGCGAAAACCAGCAAACAGCCACCGCAAAGCCGCAAAGAAGCAAAGGGAGCGCAAAGAAGAGCCAAGTGAAGTCAAGCGCTATATCGAGCGAGAGAACACGGGTTTCTTTGCGTAATCTTTGCGTTCTTTGAGGCTTTGCGGTGGATTTAAGGCAATGCAAGCGACTGGTTCGTGCTAGAATCGCCCCCTTTTTCAAAGAGTTAGCCTCCACATGTCCCGTCCCGTTCGAAATATCGCCATCATTGCCCACGTCGACCACGGC
>JAIFNM010000135.1 GCA_020047725.1 Betaproteobacteria bacterium | reverse complement strand
CGTTGTTGCTCTGTGAGTCAAATCTGCTGATATATGAGATAGCTGAATGTCTGAACTTCAGTAGCGAAACGCATTTTTCAAGAACATTCAAGAAATTCAAATTTAAGACTCCCGCCAACTACCGAAACAGTCAAATTCAAAGCCTGAGTAAACACAGGAATCGGTCCGAGATTAATCTAGCCAACGCGAATAGAATGATTCAAACGATAATCGATGCTTCTCCCGACCTAATTTTTTTCAAGAATACTGACGGAGTTATACTTTGGTGCAATAATGCTTATGAAAAAATTCATGGCCTATCAAAAGAGCAAATTTTGGGAAGATCGGATTTCGAGATTATCCCAAAGCACAGGGCCGAATTCTTCCAAGAAAAGGATAGGAATATTTTCATTCAGAACAAGGCGATAAAGAATGAGGAATGGATGACACTCCCAAGCGGCGAACGCCGAAAGTATGAAGTATTCAAAGCCCCTGTCCACGATTCCGCCGGGGCAATTATTGGCCTTCTTGGTATAAGTCGGGATATTATGAAAATGGAATAACTCTTAGGGTGACCGAGAGGTGAATAGAACACTAACGGTCAGTTTTATGCCTCGGCAGATTGGTGGTAGCGCCTACAGGTTCTCAGTCGAAATCCACGTAACGACCCGACTCAGGCTTCCGCCAGTTTCGCGAAGCGGTTTGCGATGACCAGCGCCGGATCGAGAGGCACTTCGCGCCGTTCGACATCTTTCGGGATTGCCACAGGAGAAACCGTTCTTACCGATTTGCCGGCGAACTGTGGTAGCCACTGCCGCTCGGCTTCAAGCATTTCGGCGACCATCAGGCGAATCTCGGCCAAGGACAGAACTGCCGAAGTCAGCGGATCCAACGCACATGCCTGCACCAACAACTCAGTGCTACCGGTCATCGCGGCCTCGACAGATAGTCCCTGAATCAAGACGTTGGTCGTATTCAATGCTGCTAATTGCATCGGCAACGCACCGACGGTAACAGGGTGAAGCCCCATTCTGTCCACCCAGATTGGCACTTCTACACAGCAACCATTCGGCAGGTTGGCAATGAAACCGTCATTTCGAACATTCCCATTAAACATGAATGCTCGACCGGTTTCCAAAGCCTCGATGACATGAGAGCAATACTCGGCACTGCGCGGCCCAAGGATAGTCGACTCGATCGATAACGGATCAAGTGTTTTGAATTTCTCATCGAGCATTTGGCAGTATTGATAAGCGGCGCCGCTTTCTCCGCCGAAAGCCGGTTCATCGCAATACGTATCTATGAGCGTCTGATTTCTTCGAAAGTAGGGCAGATATTCCGAGAGATGCCCGGTGCTCTCGGTCATGAAGTAACCAAAGTGTCGCATGACCTCACCACGGACCTTCTCGTTCACATAGTACCCGGGCCTATCGAAATTGGACTTGAGAAGCGGATAAAGGTCATGCCCCTGATGTTCCAGTCGCAGGAACCAGGCCATGTGGTTGATGCCAGCCACTAAGTAGTCGATCTCTTCCTTTTTGTGATCAGTGTATGAGGCGATGAGGTCAAGGCTGGTCTGGACGCCGTGGCACATTCCGACAAATTGCAGTCCCTCTATCTTGCTAAGCGCCCAGCAGCACATGGCCATCGGGTTAGAGTAGTTGAAGAGGACGGCCTTTGGACACAACTCCTGCATATCCCGAGCAATTTCGAGAAGCGCAGGGATGTGGCGTTGTGCCCGGAATACGCCTCCGGGACCAATGCTGTCACCGATACAGTTGTCTACGCCGTATTTCAAAGGAATTTCGTAGTCGTATTTGAAGGCAACCACACCGCCGACTTGAATCGTCACGACCACATAATCAGCGTCTTTGAGTGCTTCTCTCAAGTTGGTTGTTGCCACGATTTTGGCATCGATCTGGTTGTCAGCAACCATGCGTTTGACAAAACTTTCCATTTTCAACAGGCGCTTGTTGGTCAGCGCCATGAGGCGATACTCACTGCCAGCCAGTGCAGGGGTCGCCAGGAAGTCCGCCATGAGCGTTTTCGTGAAAACAAGGCTTCCCGCGCCGATAAATGCTATTTTTGCCATTTCGTACCTCCTGATAACTAGCCACTCGTTGACAGACGTTAGGTCCAGTCAAGGATTCCCTCTACGATCAACGCTACAATTAACTACTCTTGCGGCTTAAAGCGCTAACCGCGACCGAGAAGATGATCAACAAGCCAAAAGTAACATCCTGAAAGTATGGGCTGACTTGTAGCATATTGAGCGAATTCGAGATAACCCCCATGAGCAGTACGCCGAAAAAGGTACCCAGTATCCGGCCTCTACCGCCCGTCATGGGCGTTCCCCCAACGACCACGGCGCCAATTGCTAGCAATTCTATCCCCGCTCCGGTCGATGGTTGGGCCGCGCCAATACGTGACAACAACATCGTCGCCGCAATGCCGACTAAAAGACCGTTGATAGCAAAGAACACCAATTTGTTTCGATTGATCGCAATTCCAGCAAGAAAAGCTGCGCGTTCGTTGGAGCCGATGGCATAAACTCTGCGGCCAAGTTTCGAATAGCCCAACAAGAATCCGATGATTAGAAACACCGCAAGACTGATCAGAAAAATCAGTGGAACAACGCCGAAGAAGCGCGTCAGGCCAATTGCTTCGAATTCTCCGTATATCGTTTGCAAGGTAGCTTGCGTCATAAACAGGGCGATGCCCTTAAAAACACCAATCGATGCCAGAGAAATGATGAATGACGGCGCTTTGAATACTATCGAATTCACGCCAACAAAAAGAGCACAGAGTAACGCCACTCCGATGCCGGCGACGACCGCTACCCCGGGCGGAACTCCAGCCTTCATGAGCATCGCCATGACACAGGCAGAGAGACCGATACTCGCCCCAACTGAGATATCGAAGTTCCCCGAAATAATGAGTATGGTTGCGCCACTTGCGATGACGCCAAGAACGGAGATTTGTTCAAGAATGTTGACCAGATTGTTGATGTTATAAAATCTCGGATTAATCGATCCCGTGGTGACTGAAATGACGGCAATAACGATCAACAAGAGAAACCATTGATTGCGCAAAATGCTTGATGTGTACTTGTTCATTCGTGTTCCCATGACGTCGCCTATTCAGGAGCCAACGAATTCCTTGATTAGCAAGTGCTCGTCGACGCTTTGATCTTTTACTAGGATTTTTACCATCTCCCCAGCGCGCATTACGCCAATACGGTCACTCATTGACAGCAGTTCGGGCATGTCCGAAGAGACCATGAGGATGCATTTTCCACGGCGCGCGAGTTCGACGATGACTTTATATATTTCTTCCTTGGCGCCAATATCCACTCCTTTTGTAGGTTCATCGAAAATATACAGATCAGCGTCATCCAGCATCCATCGAGCAATGATCGCTTTTTGCTGATTACCCCCAGACAAAGATTCGATCGACTGCGCATGACTGGCGACCGCGATGTGCAGTTGGTCGATCAAAGTGGTGGTCAGCACCGCCTCTTGCTTCTTGTTAAGCAGGGCTCCGCCGGTAAGTTCGTTATGGGTAATCGTAATATTTTCAGCGACGCTTCGCTGCCCGAACATCGCGTACTTTTTCCGGTCTTCGGTGATTAACCGAATACCGCTCTGTATTGCCGACGATGGGTTTCCCCGAGGAATCTTGCGCCCGTCAATAATGACTTCTCCTGAGGAACGCTTATACATGCCATAAATTAGTCCGACCAACTCACTGCGTCCGGAGCCGACCAAACCGCCGATGCCGAAAACCTCGCCGGCACGAACTTCAAAGCTGACCTTCTTGACCACCTCGTCCCAAGTCATTTCTTTCACGATAACCCGCACGTCGCCAACGGGTACACTCTCCCGCTGAAAGAATAGAGATGCGTCGCGACCCACCATGCTGTGAATGACGAAATCGACATCAACTGCTAAACGTGGGTAAAGTCCGACGCGTTCACCGTCCTTGAGAATCAGAATGGTGTCCCCAATCTCAAAGATTTCCTCGAGATAATGGGAAATATAGATGATCGCCATGCCGCGCGACCGCAACTCACCGACCAGACTCATTAGCGACCGAGTTTCTTCAAAGCCGAGTGAACTGGTCGGCTCGTCCATGATCAGAATTCGAGCGTCTTGATGCAGCGCCTTGACGATCTGTAAGTTCTGTTTTTGTGCCGCCGAAAGAGATTCGACTAGGACAGAAGGCCGGATATCGATATGCAGCAAGTCAAGGTAGCGCTTCGATTCCTTTTCCTGGGCGAGTCGATCAACTCCCAGGCCGTAAGCGGATTGCATTTCTGACCCGAGGAAAATATTGTCGGCTACACTCAGCGAGTCGATGAGTTCGACGTCCTGGTAAATTGTTGCGACGCCTGATGCAATCGCATCACGTGGCGTCAGACCATGGGTTTCCTTGCTGTTCAGCAAAATCGTTCCAAAATCAGGTGTTTCCGCGCCCGACAAAATTTTGATTAGCGTCGACTTGCCGGCGCCGTTCTCGCCCACAAGGCAGAGAACCTCTCCAGAATGCAATTCAAAGGACACGTCAGACAGCGCTGGCCTCTGCGCACCGAATGATTTCGTTATGCCTTCTACCTTCAGAATCAAATTATCACTAGTCATCGCAAATTATTCTTCATCAAAAGCATCGAACGCTTGGCTATCATCAGAAATCCATCGCGGATTTAATCTAGCCGAGCCAGATCATCTTTCTGTTTTAAGCGCTGGCTTTTCGCTCGGAACTGGGGCATTGAATAAGCTGGAATTATCGCGGACGAGTTACGTTGATGATCAAGGGTCATCAGTGCTCGCGCACTGTGCCCCTCGATTACATCAACTATGCGCTCAAAATAAACTTTGAGCACACGAAACCAATCAATAAAGCCCGTTGTATTGGGGGAAATATTTCTTGGTGAGTTCAAGCCAAATCGGGTCAACTTCCCACGGGACAACCTTGGCCTTGTCATTCATGGTGCTCATATTCACGGGCGTAATTGGCAACATGATTTGTTGATTCTTGGACTTATTCTTACCGGTAACATAGGATTGCAACGCCAGTGCGGAAATCATTCCTTCCCAACCGGGTGACGACGAGACCGAATACTTGATCGAACCATCGCGCACCAGTGCAAGCCCGGGAGGCGACCCGTTGCTGGAAACGACCTTTATCGGATTGTTGAGCAGGTTTCGCGTTTTCAGAGTTCGAACGACAGCAGCGGCCATGTCTTCGTTGAACACGAAAAGAACACCAAACTTGGTGCCAGCCTCGATAAGATCCTGGATCTGATTGACCGCCACACTTGGGTCATATTTGCCGTCCTTGATGGCGACGATTTTGTTTTTTCCCAGTTTTTTGACTTCAGCTTCAAAGGAGGCTCTGAACATTTGCACTGGAACGTGTTCGAAAATTCCCATAATCATCGCAATATCTTCGCCGGGGAAGTTCGTGGCAATGTGATTTGCCACGTCGTTGCCCATTGCACCCCAATCAAAATCGATGGCAGCGACGATATCGTGACCTGATTTGAGCACCAACCCGGCGTTGTCAGTCACCACCAGTGGAATGCCGGCAGCGGACGTTTTCTTTGCCGCGATGTTGGCGCCGTTTTGGTTGAAAGTGAACACGCACATGCCGTCGACACCCTGATTGATTAGCGAGTCGATGTTGGCGATCTCTTTCTCGGCGTCGTAATTGGAATTAAGAACGACGACTTTAGCTCCAGCTTTCTCAGCGGCAAAAACAAACCCGTCAACATCGCGCTTGTACCATGTATCCGGTCCCGGCGTGACATAACCATAAACCAGTTGTTTGCCTGCGGCGCCTGCGCTGATGGGCATTACTGCACCGGCAGTTATGAGCAAAACAAAAAACTGCATCAATAATCTAAGTTTCATAGCCCCTCCGTTAGCGTGAAAGACACCGCCGATTGGACGTAAAGAATACTGGCCTATCGCCAGCCTGAGCGAAGAGCGACGACTGAGGTAACGAATTAAGC
>JAIFNM010000295.1 GCA_020047725.1 Betaproteobacteria bacterium | reverse complement strand
TAATTCGTTACCTCAGTCGTCGCTCTTCGCTCAGGCTGGCGATAGGCCAGTATTCTTTACGTCCAATCGGCGGTGTCTTTCACGCTAAATCTGACACCAAATACAAACACTGTAGAAATCAAATCTGTGGGGAGATCTCAATAAGAAGTGCTCCCGAGAAATCGGGCAGACGGATAAGTGAAATCTCTGTTCCAATCGGCAACGCAAGTCGCCCGCTATTAACGTGAAAGAGACGGCTACCGAGGCAGCCGAATACCTGACCACGGAAGGTCATCGGTTTGAGGCGACGGCAAATCAAGCGGAGGCGGGGATGAAGCCGAAGCGAGTTAGAGCCTTGATCCAGCGAGAAGCGTTGCGTTGAACGGAAAGCGCTTCATAGTCAGAGGCGGCATACCCGCCACTACCGGTTTTTATGTAGCGGCGATGCCGGTATTTGGGAATAGCTAACTTGAGTTGATATCTGTACTTTAGGGAAAGGCATTTTCTGTAGCGAAGACTTCTTGATGTGGAATTGCAGTTCCTTCGATAAACCGAAAGGAAACAGATTGAGTCCCCAGTTGCAAACCCGTTTCGAGACACTAAAGTCTTCTGGATTGCTGCCGTCGCCCAGAGGTCCAGCAATGGCCGTTGTTCATCTGACTCGGCAGGAGAATGTTTCATTTGCACAGTTGGCGAAAGCGGTCAACGCCGACCCGGCTCTTGTTGCCCGCTTACTTAAACTAGCCAATGGCTGCCGTATCGCAGGCAGTCGGCCCATCGTGGCTATCCAGGATGCTGTAAGCCTGCTTGGCTTGACGGCACTCAGGGGTCTAGCGCTTGGTTTTTCGTTACTGAACAATAATCGATCCGGGGTGTGTACCAACTTCAACTATCCCGTGTTCTGGTCGAAGAATCTTGCACGTGCAGTGGCAATGCAAACACTGGCGGGTGTGACGCATATTTTGCCAAGAGAAGAATCCTTTACTCTTGGATTACTAGCGCACATGGGGGAACTCGGACTAGCCAGTGTATATCCTGAAGAGTATTCGAACCTCTTGGAAAACAAGCCTTCCAGTATGGAAGAGCTTTCACATCAAGAGGTGCAACTCTTTGACATTGATCATGCTGATTTGACAGCTGAAATGCTCGAGGACTGGGGTATTCCCGCTGTGCTGGTGGCACCTGTAAGGTGCCACGAAAAGTCCTTGGCCCCCCAACTTGACACGAATTCAAGATCCAATCAGCTCATTCTGCTGTTGATGCTCTCAGGTTGCATCGCGGACATCTGTTTGCTGCCTGAAAATCAACGGCAAATCTTGGTGACAGAACTCTTATCGCTCGGACGAAAGCTGGCAATTCCTCCCAACGAGGTTCCTGATCTGTGTGACCACATCGTGCGTGACTGGAGCGACTGGTGTCAACTTTTTCATGTACAACCTCAGTCATTGCCACCGTTTTCTGAACTGTTGAATTCTACTCAGTCACTAACTGAAAGTGATACGGAAGGTACTACTGCACCTCCTACTGCAGAAAAGATGCGTGTTCTGGTCGTTGAGGATGATCGCAGCATGCGGGGGCTCCTAAAAGCGCTCCTAGCCCGAATCATGCCGGATTTTGATTACCGTGAAGCAGAAAATGGCCGCCAGGGTCTTGAACTGGCCATGAAGGAACACCCTCATCTCATGGTTATTGATTGGTTTATGCCTGAAAAGAATGGCATTGAGCTTATCAGAAGGTTACGGGAAACCGAGCAAGGACGCCGTATATACATCTTGATGCTGACCGGGATGAAACAAGATGAGTCTCACTTCATCGAAGCCTTTGAGGCTGGTGCCGACGACTTCTTAACCAAGCCAATCAGAGCAAAGGTGCTTGCCGCCAAAATACAAGCCGGCCTGAGAATCATTACTCTGAATAGCGAAATTGAAAGAAATCAAGCCAATCTAAAACGTTTTGCCAGTGAGTTTTCCATGCTCACAAAACGCCTTCAAGTGGTGGGAACAAGGGATTTTCTCACGGGGGTTCTGGCAAGAAGTCATGCTCTGGACTGGCTAAGGAAAACAGTAGATGGTTTGACCAGCCCACAGACTATAAGCGCCATCCTGATACGACTGGACAACCTCCGCGAAATAAACCTCACCCGAGGTCAGCAAACCGGAGACGAAATATTGCGTCAAATCGCGCATCTGGTTGGAGACAAACTAGGCCCGCAACAAAGACTTGCGCGTTATTCCGGAAACATCTTTCTATTGCTCGCCCTCGGAATGAATCATAGTGAAGTAGGTGCTGCGGCACAACGAATAAGCCAAACCATTACCACGAAAAGCTTTGGGCAAGGTGAGGATCACATCGCTCTTGCGACACATGTCGCGTACGCAATGGGACAGCCCTCCGAAGGCGGAATTGATGCGCTCTTAAATGCAGCTGAAATGCATTTGGCGGAGCTACGTTCGCGGATGACTAGCCGTACAAGCAACGCCACAGAAAAGAGAAAGTAATTCTCAATCATGGCTTTCACCATCTTTTCCTGGCATTCGCTAAAAACAAGAATGACCTTCTTATCACTAGTCATTCTTCTGTCGAGCCTCTGGTCGCTGTCGTTCTACTCGAGCCGTATGCTGTATGGGGATGTCGAAAAGATCTCGGGGGAACAACAGCTATCAACCGTTTCTTTACTCGCTGCACATCTAAATCAGGAAATTTCGATCCGGCTGACTGCTCTGGAAGAGATTGCTGAAACCATTCATCCAGCGACGATGGGTAATGCCCCATCCCTGCAGACATTTCTCGAACATCGCATCTTAGTAAAGAATTTTTTTAACGAGGGAATGCTGGTTTACAGTCTTGATGGCACCGCCATTGCTGCCGCTCCGTTCGCCTCCCTGCGGGTCGGTCTCAACTATATGGACAGAGATTACTTGGTCGGCGCGATCAAAGAAGACAAAGCGACAATTGGTCTTCCACTCATAGGAAGAACGGCAAAGGCGCCGATTTTTGTTATGGCCGTTCCCATTCACGATTCAAAAGGCAACGTAATTGGAGCGTTGTCCGGGATAACGAATCTTGACAAACCCAATTTTTTAGACGGAATCACACAAAGTCGATACGGGGAAAGCGGAGGATATCTGATCGTTTCCCCAAGAACCAGAACGATAATTACTGCGACGGACAAAAGTCGCGCCATGGAAATCCTCCCTGAACCCGGTATCAATCCGCTGATTGACCGTTTTATTCTGGGCTATGAAGGCTCGGGAATTGTCGTTAGCCCGCAAGGGGTAGAGGTCTTGGCCTCAGCAAAAGCTATTCCGGTGGCGGGTTGGTACGTCGCAGGAGTGTTACCCACCGAAGAGGCCTTTGCACCGATTCGTTTCATGCAGCACCGCATGCTGCTCACCACATTTTTCCTTGCCTTTCTGTCGAGTATTCTCACCTGGTGGGCGGTGAGGCGCCAACTTTCACCACTCGTGGCCGCATCAAACACACTAGCCACCTTCTCGGCGTCGAATCGAAAGCTGGAACCTTTACCTATTGTTCGGAAAGACGAGATTGGCAAAGTCATTGATGAATTTAATCAGGCACTCAAGACGAACGAAGAACGTGAATACGCGTTGAGAGAAAGTGAAGCCCGCTTCCGCCTCCTGTCCGAGCACTCCCCTACGGCCATGGTCGTGCATCGTGATTGGAAAATTCTCTACATCAACGCAAAGTTTGTCGCCATGATGGGGAAGCATCCGGATGGTTTTTTGGGGCAATCGGTACTGGAACGGGTACATCCTGATTTTCTAGAACAAACAATTCATCACATAGACACTATGGACTCCGAGGTGGGTCATGTCGATCCAGCAGATTTAAAAATGATAACGCTTGGCGGACGTGTCATTGATGTCGAAACGTGTAGCATACGTGTCGATTTTGACGGAAAGCCAGCTGTCTTTTCAATGCTGTTGGATATTACGCACCGTAAGCAACTAGAAATCGAGATACTGGAGAAACAAAATACTCTGCGCAGCATTCTTGACCATGCTCCGGTTGCGATCTGGTTGCTCAACCAGAACCAACAACTTGAATTCGCCAACAAGGTCTGTTGTGAAGCAGCAGGCATTCCTGAAGATGTGTTTACTTCGGCCCCTGACTATAGCGTCCTTTACGATGCGGAAACTGCCGCCCGATTCAGAACGGCGGATACTGAAGCATTTGCCGCTGATGGTCCTCACGTCTCTGCAGAGCGCGTCTTGTTTGCAGACGGCCAAATGCACGACATCGAAGTCATCAGAATTCGCCTATGTGATGACCGGGGCCTGCCGACAGGTAAATTGGTCGTATTAAGTACGGACGTCACAGAGCGTAAGACTGCCGAAAGGCGACTTAAATTACTGGCGGCCGTATTCGAGAATGCCAGGGAAGGCATCACAGTATCTGATTCTGAGGGCACCATCATTGAGGTTAATCCTCGGTTTTGTGAAATAACGGGGTATTCCCGAGAAGACGTGATTGGAAAGAATCCGCGCATTCTAAAATCAGGTCGTCAGGATGATGTCTTCTACTCGGCAATGTGGAGATCGATATTGTCGACCGGTTATTGGCGCGGAGAGATATGGAACCGTAGGAAGGATGGCGAAATATATCCTGAGATATTGTCGATAGCAAAGCTGGAAATAGCAGCCTCATCCCCTGCACATTACCTTGCCGTGTTCAGTGACATTTCCGACATCAAGTCGCATCAAGCACGCCTTGAGCATCTTGCTCATTTTGATGCATTGACACACTTACCCAATCGCGTTTTGCTCGCTGATCGTCTTCAGATAGCCATCTCGTATGCACGCCGAAACGAACTCCTTCTCGCCGTGTGCTTTCTCGATTTGGATGGTTTTAAACAGATAAACGACCACTATGGTCATCAATTTGGTGATCAATTGCTTGTTGAAGTTGCGCAAAGGCTTTCGGATACCCTTCGGGGAGGCGACAGCGTAGCGCGCATTGGTGGGGATGAATTCATCCTGATTTTAGGTGATCTGCAATCTCTTGGAGAGTGTGACGCGGCCGTCAAACGGATATTGAAGATTCTTTCCGAACCTTGCATCATCAAAGGACAAACTGTAAAAGTGTCAGCTAGCATCGGCGTGACGCTGTTTCCCGAGGATGATGTAAATGTCGATACACTCCTCCGGCACGCTGACCAAGCACTCTATATTGCCAAAGATGACGGGCGAAACTGTTATCGCCTGTTTGACACATCGCATGATCAGGGACTGCGTGTACGACGTGAAGGGCTGGCTCAATTTCAAGTTGCGCTGGCTTCAAACCAACTGCGCCTGCATTACCAGCCAAAAGTAGATATGCGGCGAGGGGAGGTTATTGGTGCAGAAGCACTAATTCGCTGGCAGCACCCAGAGCGAGGTTTGCTTTCTCCTGCGTTGTTCCTGCCCGCGATCGAGAATTCTGAAGCTGATATTGCCCTTGGTGAATGGGTTATTCAGGAAGCGTTGGGCCAACTCAATAACTGGCACCTCGTAGGACTCGATTTAACCGTAAGCGTCAATATTTCTGCGTATCATCTGGCGCAGAAAAGCTTTTTCTCTCGACTCAAATCATTCCTTGAGGCGTACCCGGGATTGCCAGCCCACTCGCTGGAGATCGAAATCCTCGAAACGGCAGCGCTTGAGGACATCACCCATATTGTTACTCTAATGACCGAATGCCAAACCATCGGGGTGAATTTCGCTCTGGATGACTTTGGAACCGGCTATTCATCTCTCTCGTATTTCAAGCGCCTCCCTGCATCGATGCTCAAGATTGACCAGAGTTTTATTCAAGACATGTTAACCAACAGCGACGATCTGGCCATTGTGCAAGGCATCATCAGCCTAACTCGGGCATTTCGCCGTTCTGTTATCGCTGAGGGTGTTGAAACAATCGAGCATGGCGTCATGCTGTTGCAGATGGGGTGTGATCTGGCGCAGGGGTATGGCATTGCTCGTCCCATGCCAGGAGAAGAAATGATTCTTTGGCAGGCTAAATGGCGCCCCGATGAAGCCTGGATACGAGCAGCAGGTCTTTCCTTCTCGCTGGTTGATATTGACCTCATCATGGCTGAAAAATATCACCAGCAGTGGTTGGAACAACTTAAATCGTTTCTTCTCTCCGATCTCTGTGAAAAACAACTCCCCCCCCATCTCGACAAAAGCCACTGCCGTGTCGATGATTGGTTTGATGGCGTTGGGAAACAACGCTTTGGCGAAATGGCCGAGTTTTCTGATACGAAATATATTCATGACATATTTCATGATGTCAGCGGCGAATTGGTCGTATTGCACAAAAATGGGCAAGTTATTACGGCACGTTCACGCATCGGTGATCTAGAAACCATCAGTGCTGAGCTCTCAGGAAGCCTCAATACGCTCATGATTTCTATCACCATGGATAATGGATTAGGCTAGTTAAATAAATTCAGGTTGTTTTTGCATATGTTCCCTAAAAACATGTGTAAGTCTTTTTTCATTTGACAAATTGTTTTTTTATTATCTGAAACGAGTTGGCCGACTTTGCTGTATTCGTTGATCCATGTTGGACTTTAACGCTATCGACGCCTTTTAGTCATGGGCTGATGCAGCAATGTTTGATTTTTAGGAAAAGGAATAGTTATGTTTTCTCATCTGAAAGTTTTGCATCGCATCCTATTGCTGGGAGGGGTATTTGTTCTAGCATTGGTCATTGTCATATTATTCGGTAAAGCCGGTATGCAATCAGCCGTTGCCGGACTGGATACAGTCTACAAAGACCGAGTGGTTCCTTTACGCGATCTGAAACAAATCGCCGACATGTATGCTGTGAATATTGTCGATACCACGCATAAAGCCCGAAATGGAAACATCGATTCCGAAACTGCGATGAAGAGCATTGTAGCAGCCGAAGCACTTATTCACCGAAAGTGGAAAGATTACCTGGCAACTGAACTGGTTACCGACGAAAAGCGATTAGTAAGTGAAATCGAGCCTCTAATGAAAGCAGCTGAAGCGCCTATAGCTCGACTTAAGAGGTTGTTGGAAGTTAACGATAATGAAGGGTTAGCCGCATTTTCTGCCAAAGATCTCTACCCAGCGATTGACCCGCTGTCGACAAAATTTTCCGACCTGATCGAAGTGCAGCTCAATGTGGCCAGAACTGAGTATGAGAGTGCGCAAAGTACCTATCGACGCTTTTTCATACTAAACATAGCCGCCGGCCTTCTTGCTTTAGTGATTGGCTTGCTACTTACGGCACTCATTGCTCGACAGATTGCTCGACAATTGGGAGGAGAGCCGGAGGACGTTGCTGCTGTTGCCCAGCGGATTGCTGCTGGAAATCTGGGGCAACACAATTCGACTCGCGTACTTACAAACGGAAGTGTCATGGCAGCGATGGAGACTATGCGTCAGAATCTGCGTGACTTGGTAGAACAGATACAAGGCACCTCGGAGCAGTTGGCCGCGGCATCTGAACAGATGGCGACGGCAGGAAGGCAGGTCTCGGTCAGCTCAGAACAGCAGTCAGAAGCCACGGCATCGATGGCCGCCGCCGTTGAAGAAATGACGGTGAGCATTAATCATATTTCCGATAGTGCCAGTCTTGCCCGAAAGAACTCGATCTCCTCAAGCGAGACCGTTGATCGTGGCCTTAAGGTAGTTGATCGTTCAATCAACGAGATGAACAGCATTACGACGACTGTCTCCAAAACAGCCGCCGACATCGAACAACTTGCCGAAAAATCAGAGCAGATCAACTCAATCATCAATGTCATAAAAGAAATTGCCGATCAGACGAATCTCCTTGCCCTGAATGCCGCGATTGAGGCAGCAAGAGCAGGGGAACAGGGACGCGGTTTTGCTGTGGTAGCTGACGAAGTCCGCAAATTGGCAGAACGTACTACCAGATCAACACTTGAAATCGTCATGACCGTTAAAACCATTCAGGACAGCACGCGACAAACGTTGGATAGCACTGAAACCAGTCAAAAGCAGGCCATTGAAGGACTGCGCCTCGCAGATGAAGCAGGTTCATCGATGCGCGAGGTTAAATCGGGCATCGAAAGCGCTCTTTCCTCTGTGAGTGAAATCAGTGAGGCACTTGCCGAGCAAGGGGAAGCAAGTTCTCTGGTTGCAATCAATGTCGAAAAAATTGCACAAATGACCGATGAAAACTCAACTGCAGTGGCAAATCTCAACGATTCCGCTATTCATATCAGTGACCTTGCAAGTAGTTTAAATTCGCTGGCACAGCGTTTCCATTTGTAGGCGCATAAGGTGGCCACTTTACGCGCTAGTACCAATACCCCATTCTTGTCTGAGCAGGAACGATATGCTGCCTCCAGTTTGATGAGCCATAAGCGCTTACGCACACTGCTGATTCTGGGTCTAGGGTGCGCTAATGTGCTGGTCTTCGTATTGTCTGGTTATTCCCTGTCTCACAGCAGGCAGCAGTACGAACTACGTGCCCAGTCTCTGTCACAGAATTTTGCGGGAGCCATTGATCGGGCGGTATCAGGCAGCATCAATGAAATTGATCTGTCCTTGCACACGATTGCTGATGAACTTGAGCGACAACTCACAAGCACGAGGGGGGTTGATGAACAATTCATGGGGGCCTTTATGGCCAGGCAGGAAGAACGCCTGCCTCAAATCGAAGGCCTTAGAATTTCAAACGCATCCGGTCAAATCTTCCTTGGCAAGAATCTAGGAGAACGAGCGCGTATCGACATACTTGATCGTGAGTATTTCATCTACAACCGCGATCACGCTGGCAACAATCTATTCATAACCAAGCCCATCCTTGGGCGTATTGTGCATCACTATATAATCAACTTCGCCAAACGTTATAACTATCCCGACGGACGCTTTGCTGGAGTAGTTATTGCAACTGTAAGCCTAGATTATTTCAGCAAGACACTGTCCCAATTTGATATCAAACCTGGAGACGCACTTATCCTTCGGGATGCCGAATTGGGCTTGATCGTACGCTACCCGGCTATTCCTGGGCAACCGGGTGGCAATGTCGGAGACCACGGGGTATCTGCGAAGCTCCAACAACTTGTAGCGTCGGGCGTTTCCTCGGCAACCTACGCGACCACGGTGAATTCGGACGGCATCGAACGAACAATCTCATTTCGTCGCATGAGTAAAGCGCCTATGTTCGTGCTGGTCGGTCTCGCAAACACTGATCATTTTGAGGGCTGGACAAGAGAGGCTTACCAGGTAATGGCAATGGTCATGGTCTTCATGCTTGGATCGGCGCTATTGGGTGGGGGTTTGCTACGTTTGTTGCGTCAGGCGCGGCAAAGTGACGCTCAGTTCCGGCATTTTTTTGAGAAAAACGGTTTAGTCATGCTCCTAATCGAGCCCTCAAGTGGAAAAGTCGACGCTGCCAACGAAGCTGCAGTGTCCTATTACGGTTACCCGCAGCCACTTCTCCTGAGCATGTTTATTCACGAAATCAATATGCTTCCACCTGAATTGATCGCACAGGAACGTGATCAGGCACTATGCGAGAATCGTAATTATTTTAATTTTCCCCACCGACTCGCTTCAGGTGAGATTCGCGACGTCGAAGTCTATTCCACGCCAATCAACGTCGACGGGAATACGCTGCTCTTTTCTATCATTCATGACATTACTGAACGAAAGCAGAGTATTTTAGCAATTCGAAAGCTTTCCCTAGCGATAGAGCAAAGTCCGGAGAGCATCATAATCACGGATCTGGAGGCCAATATTGAGTACGTGAATCATGCCTTTTCCCAAAGTACGGGTTACAGTCGCGAGGAAATCATCGGCAAGAATACGCGGCTGCTGAAATCGGGCAATACATCGCCTGAAACCTATACCGATCTTTGGAATACGTTGCGCCAAGGGCGGTCATGGAAAGGCGAGTTTTACAACCGAAAAAAGGATGGCAGTGAATTTAGCGAGTTTGCCATCATTACGCCACTGCGCTTGGCTGACGACGCGATCAGCCACTATGTATGTATAAAGGAAGACATCACCGAGAAGAAATACATCGCCAAGGAGCTTGATCGGTATCGCTATCACCTTGAAGAGTTGGTGAGTACCCGTACGGCCGAACTTGCGCACGCCAAGCAGTTAGCCGAGTCTGCCAATCGAGCCAAGAGCACTTTTCTTGCTAACATGAGTCACGAAATACGTACTCCGTTGAACGGCATCATCGGAATGACCCATATCCTGAGACGGAGTGCAGTCACTCCCATACAAGCTGAACGCCTCGACAAGATTGATACCTCGGCGAAGCACCTGCTCAACACCATCACCGACATCCTCGACCTGTCCAAGATCGAAGCCGGTAAATTCGTGTTGGAAGAGGTGCCTATAGAGGTTAATAACCTGCTAACCAATGTCAAATCGATCATGGGCGCACGAGCCCATGCCAAGGGGCTCAAGCTTCAAGTGGTAACCGATTCGTCATTACCAGACGTACAGGGGGATGCCACACGACTACAACAAGCCCTGATCAACTACGTCGGCAACGCTATTAAATTCGCTGAAGAGGGGAGCATCATCCTGCGTACCGTAAAGCAGCAGGAAAGCATCGACTCGGTACTGATCCGTTTCGAGGTTCAGGACTCTGGGATTGGCATTGCTCCCGACGTGCTTCCTCGCCTTTTCGCTGCCTTCTCACAGGCTGACGATTCAACCTCCCGAAAGTACGGCGGCACCGGTCTGGGACTGGCCATCACCCAACGACTGGCCGAATTGATGGGCGGTGACGCCGGTGTCGAAAGCACGCCGGGCACCGGCAGTACCTTCTGGTTTACTGCCCGACTAAGCAAAATAAATGATCCAGCCCCCACGATTGCCCCCATTGATTCTGAAGCTGAACAGGTGCTCAGTCTCCGTCATGCAGGTTGCCATATTTTGATTGTCGATGATGAGCCTTTAAACCTCGAAGTAGCCAGATTCCTTCTTGAAGACATCGGGCTGAACGTGGATACCGCAGAGGACGGTCTGCAAGCTGTCAAACTAGCAGGGGTAACAGATTACGCAGCTATTCTGATGGACATACAAATGCCGTATTTAGACGGGTTGGAAGCTACACGGCAGATTAGGGGTTTACCGAACAGACAGAACACTCCTATTCTAGCCATGACAGCCAATGCCTTTGTCGAGGACAGAGAACGCTGCATTGAGGCAGGAATGAACGATTTTATTTCAAAGCCGTTCACTGCTGACGTACTTTACGCCATGCTGTTAAGATCAATCACGGAGTAGCTATGGCACGCCCGTGTAAAGCAGAGTCGTGGCTACCAGCAGACAACCTCCGCATCAGGATTTGGTATCGATCACTGTTACAAGCCGCGCTTTCGTCAATGATCGATCCAACAACGAAATTCCGCTCTTCCGATCTCCAGCGATTTTTAGAGCAGCAGCACGTTGAGATCCGAAGCAGTCGATTGACCGACTGGAAGCTGGGTCGATGTAGGCCGTCGAAGGGGAGGCTTCAGGCACTCAGGCTGATCAGCCCTGAAATTGCCCAGTGCGAGTCATTATTGGATAACAACCCGATAATCTCAGAGTGCCTGTTATCTAACGTACTGATTGCCTTGGACACAGCGGCCTCACCCAAGAATATGCGCCTTCAGTGTTTGGAGCTCATCAGCAAGCTGGCAACTCCATGGCTACCCCAAGTAGACAAGAGCAATGGAACTACTTTTGGTTGGCGATCGCCAAAACTTATGAATAGCGTGCTTGCCCCAGAAATTGCTCTTCGATGTAATAGTCTCGATCCGCTGTCAACATTTGACTATTGTCTGAATATCGCTGCGGATTATATTGCACCAGCGCTATGGGGGGCAGAGGCATCAGATCACCCAGAAAAATGGTAATCCCTTGCGATATCGTGGGGTTTTGACATTCTGTGCATGTCACTTTTGATCAATCGACTAGTCAATCGCGAGATTTCTTATTCTGAAAACGTGCTTGTTAGAAAATCAGCTGATCATGCTCACTTAATGCGTAAAGCATTACTGGATGAAATGCCTGTACCTTCGGCAGAAAGTCTTGCAGGAATTTATGAAGAAAATGGCATTCCTTATCGGCTAGAGTTTGTGATGCTGATTGGTAGCTGCTCGCAAGCGATCAAATCCATTTTTATTGATAATGGAATTAGCTTGGCTGAGGTGCGTGCGTATATGAAACCCAATAGAGTCCGATTACGCGCCCCAGGAGAATGCTGGACTGCGCCTCGGGCAGGCTGAGCTGCCGGAGGGGAGTTCTGTCAGCTAGTGTTCTGTCCCGCTGGCACGTGAGAGTAACCCGTGCAGCACTAGTGCGACCTCGTGAATCGATTCTGCATAGTATTCGGCGTTCGTAATACCAGGGTGACGAGAGAACTCATTGACAAAGACAGCTTCACATCCCGCGGCCCGTGCGGAGTCGACACCGGCTCGGCTATCCTCAAGCACAAGGCAATCAGAAGGATGAATATTGAAATCAGCCATGGCCATGGAATATCCCGCCGGGTCAGGCTTACCTTTGACATACATTTCGATCGGATATATGCCCGCAAATTGGGATGTGTCGATTCGCGCCGCCTCGAGCACAGCGTCGATCTCAAGTTTCGCGCTCCCGCTCACTATGACCTTTAGGATCGGCAGAGCGAGAAGAGTTTCGAGGCCCGTCGCTGGACGTATTCGTGCCCCCGCTAGAGAACGTACTTTGAATTCGATGAACCGCCCAAGGCTTTCTTGCGAATTCTTCGGGCATAGGGTCTCGAAGATTTCTAACACTGACGCACCAGGGATAAGATCTCGCTCCTCTGCGGACATTCGCTTCCCTTGCCCGAGAAAAAAGCGTTCGATTAAGTCCTGGTTAAGACCTTCGGAATCCACGAGGGTATCATCCATGTCAAGGAGAAGTATCTTGGGAACCCGGCTAAGCGAGAGAATCTCTTTCATCGTCGTGACCTGATTTCGCGGGCCAAGACCTCGCCCTGAGCAAGAATGGCGGCGCCCCACGCCTCTAGATAGGGCTTGTAGACTGGAAAAATGACCTGGAAATCCTGGCTGATTTCCGACGCAATCTTCAAGGCGATCGTCGATTCGACGCTTTTCTTCACAAATTCGGAGAACATCGATACCGCGCCGGTTATCACGAGGATCTCAGGATTAAAAAGCTTGATAAGTATGTCACAAGCATCTCCAATGTAGTCGCCTATCTCTAGCAAAGTCCGAATAGTGAAGTGATCACCTTCCTTTGCGCTTTCGAGGATACACTCGAGATCAAGTGCGTAACGATCCCCAATTCTTCGGTTCTGCAAGGTCGATGACGCGCCCTCCATCAGCCGATCATTGAAGAGCCGTATGATTCCATAGGGACTGACAACGGTCTCGAAGCATCCTATGTTTCCGCAACTGCAACGGTAATTGTTATTCGCGTGGGGAATGTGACCGATCTCGCCGGCCGTGCCGTGGAAACCGCGCATGAGATGGCCGTCGACCACGATACCTGTGCCCATGCCTACTCCAAGGTAGAGTAGCGCCACATTGCCGTAACCCTTCGCGGATCCGCGCAGTTTTTCGAACAGTACCATCGCCCTCGCGTTGTCCTCAATAAAGATCGGGAGCTCAAGGTAAGACTCCAGTTCCTTTTGCAGAGGAATATTTCGGACTCCCCGGAATTGCAAGCCTGAAATCCAGGTACCCTTGGTGGTATCCACCATGCCAGGTAGCGACAGCGCAAGCGCGATCGGTCGGGGATATCCCGCCTCCGCAATTCTCGTCATACTTTTGTCGATAACGAGCTTGAGCGCGTCGATGTAGGCTTCCTGGACCTTTGCCCCAAGTTCGTCGAATGGGCAATCGGCATCCCACTCCATCAATAACTCTGTGGAGGAATCCATGAGCACGAACCGGGCCGTATTCAAGTTGACCTGGATACCCAGAAAGCTGCCGGTACCCGCCGCAATCGCATAACTGATACTCGGCCTTCCAGATTCTCCCTGAATTTTTCCGGAGCGGCGTATGAGCTTCTGGCTCTCAAGGGCCTTTATTGCGCCGCTGACGGTGAGATGACTGGCCTGAACCTGCTCCATGATCTCGAGTCTCGTTGCCCCCGGGTGATCATGAATACACTTCATGATCCGTAGGCTGTCGATTGGAATCTGGTCAAACGATTGCATCTAATCTCCTTCAAACGTCAACGCGTTCTATTGATAAAGGCACTGGAGGACGACCGCGAACGAACATTCCTCGCCCACGGATAGCCTCATGGACGGGGAGTGCAATTCCAACTCACAGAAAGGATCGTCGTCCATCGGTCCGGAGGTATACCACTGAAGAGCGTCTCCCGGCCGTCCGGCTCTCCGCCTCGGACTGTCAACATAACTCAGAGAGGGTTTCGGGGGAAGTTCCGGACGGAACAGGATCAAATGACCCAACGCCAGATCACGGTAGATCGCTTGGCCACTCGTGAACGCTGCCGCGATTCCGGCTTTTGATTCGTGATCAGCGAGGGAGGGGAGAACGAGATACGCATTCTTCCACTCGATTCGGGGGAGGCCCGTTCCTAGGCAGTCACAACCCGCGTTACGGTTCGTTGCAGCAAGATAGCAGGTCGCCGAAGAAGAAACAGGCAACTGCAGGATTTCCCAAAGCCCCAGAGGATGAGTGAATTCGCCCATCCCATCGTTACGGAGTGTTGACTGAATCCGCACGGTCAATCCTTCCCGGGTCCAATCGGTCACGGCAATTTGCCGGTCAATGGATACGGAGAATAGGTTTCCACTCCTGTCCATAAAATCTGCGGTAGTTGAAAATCTCGCGTACCGCTCTTTCGCTTCAATCAAGCGATAGTTTCCGGGGTCAAAGGCTAATGGAACAGACCAGGGTGTATCGACAGCATCGGCAAACAACCCCTCATTACCATACTCCGGTGCGAGCCACGTTCTTTCGCCACCGATTCGCCATAAGTCAATAGCTCCCGGTTTCGCGTTCCAGAGGAAGGGGCTTCCTGTATTACTGATCTGCAGGAGCCGGGCTGCATGGCGAATATCGATAATTACAACCCATTCGCCAGCACGCATTTCAAAGAAATCCATGGAGTAACCGATGCAATGTATGAGTAGTTTTGAGTTCAAAGTACAGATTGGCACTGTAGCGGTGTTAATTGTAAATAGCAAGTAATTGACGTCTTAAACATACCAATAATAATTATATATGAAATTAAGTTGACACGTTTCGGCTGCTATGTATAAAGTATTACTCACATTAACAACTAAATGGAGTTCATATTATGCCAGGTCCCGGGTTCTATCTCATAGGCGAGGAAGAAGAGCGTGAGGTGCTCGAGGTTGTACGCAGCGGTCACCTATTTCGCTATGGCTCGGAGAGCGATCCGAATTTCAAGCACAAAGTGATCGATCTCGAAAGCGCTATCCGCAACAAATTCAACTCACCCTTTGGCCTCGCCGTTTCCTCTGGTACGGCAGCCCTCTCCGTCGCCTTTGCTGCGGCAAAGATCGGTCCCGGAGACGAGGTGATCTGTCCTGGTTACACCTTCATTGCGTCCATGTCGTCCATAATCTTTGCCGGAGCTGTACCAGTTCTCGCGGAAGTAGACGAAAGCCTGACACTAGACCCCGTTGACGTCGAACGTAAGATCACCCCACGGACCAAGGCGATTCTTGCGGTCCATATGCTCGGTAACCCCTGCGATTTAGAGCGACTAAAGGAAATCGCTGATCGTCGCGGCCTACTGCTAATCGAGGACGCCGCTCAGGCTTTCGGTGGCAAATACAAGGGAGCTTACTTGGGCACTATCGGCGATCTCGGGATCTATAGCTTTAACATCTACAAGACGATCAATGCCGGCGACGGCGGATTTGTGGTGATGAAGGATCAGGAGATGTTTACTACCGCCTTCGGCTATCACGATCAGGGTCATCTGCCACAACGGATGGGTGTAGAGATTGGCAACAGAACAATCATCGGCCACAACTTCAGAATGAACGAACTCACCGGCGCCTTTGTCCTCGCTCAGTTCCGAAAACTCGACCGGCTAATTGCCCAACTACACCGGATCAAGACGGCCTTCAAGGGGCATCTCTGCAACAAGCCTGGTATCGGATTCAGGACGATCAATGATGTCGAAGGCGAATGCGCGACTCTTCTCACTGTTCTTCTGCCAACGAAGGCCGTAGCGGACAAAGTAGCAGCCCAACTCGGCACCAAGACTATCTCCCATTCGGGCTGGCACGTGTACAACAATATGGAGCAGATTCTGGGGAAAAAGCAGGCAACTCTCGGACCACCCTTCAACAGCGTCGAATTCCCCACGACGGTCGAATACCGGAAGGGTATGCTACCTCGCACCGACGACATTCTTTCCCGCGCGATCAACATCTCAATAGGCGTTGTGGACGCTGGTCTTGGTTCCGCCTTCGGCGTCAATCCCCTTTCCAGCAACGAAGAGATTCTATCTAAGGCCGAACAATTCGCTGCAACTGTTGCGAGGAGCCTCTAGAGATGATTGAGGTTGCTGTTATCGGTGCCGGTTACATCGGCGGCGTCCATCTAGATGCCCTGCGGCGGCTGGGCGAAGTGCACGTTTCCTCGGTCTTTGATGTGGATCCGTCGCTCGCAAAGAAGGCGGCAAACGAACATGGTGTCGCCCATGTCGCAGAGAGTCTTGACCAGATTCTCGCCGATCCCGCCATCAAGGCAGTGCACCTCTGCACGCCGAACAAGTTCCACTTCGAGCAATCCATGCGAGTCTTGGATGCGGGAAAGGACGTGTTCAGCGAAAAGCCCTTGGCCTTAAACGCCGTCGAGGCGCGGCAGCTTGCACGAAAAGCGAAGGACACGGGGGCCATTACCGGTGTCGGCTTCTGCTACCGCTACTACCCACTCGTACAAGAAATGGCGCAGCGTATCCGAGGTGGCAAATATGGCGCCGTCCGCTTGATCCATGGAACCTGGTTTCAGGACTGGCTCAGCGAGATGACCGACTACAGTTGGCGCCTTGAAAAGGAGCAGAGTGGCGAATCAAATGTGGCGGCTGACCTTGGAAGCCACTGGCTTGACCTCGTACAGTTCGTCACGGGTCTTGATGTCTCTGAGGTCTTTGCAGATTTTCACACCATTATCCCTGAGCGCTATAAGCCGGCTGGGCCGAACCTCGCTTTCCAGAAAAGCGGTATTGGCGAACGGGTTAAGGTGGCGATTGAGGTAGAGGACTACGCCACGATTTTATTCCGTCTTAAGAACGGCACGGTCCCAGGATCCTTGTCTACTAGCCAGGTCTGCCCTGGACGAAAGAGTGAGACTGCCTTCGAGATCTATTGCGCCGAGGGTTCGCTCGCGTGGAACCACAAGCGCTCGGATGAGCTTTGGATAGGCCACAGGCACGGTCCCAACGAAACCCTCATCGAAAACCCCAACGAATTGGCTCCTGCTCTAGCGCAGTACGCGACCTTGCCCGCAGGCCATCCTCTTGGCTATCGCGACGCGGTGCTGAACATGCTCCGACACTACTATGAAGCCGTTGCTAGTCGCGAAGAGGGCGACGGCCGCATGAGACCCACGTTTGCAACGGGGCTTGTGGAAATGGAACTTCTCGAGGCCGTACTCCAGAGCTGCAAAGCTCGGGCGTGGGTGACCACATGAAGTGATGTCTGGGGTGTCGCCGAGGCGAAACCCTCTCATATTTTTTAAATGACTGAAACAAGGAGATAGGTTATGGAAAAGAGAATTGGTCGAGTTCTGGCTCTCACGGTCCTGACCACAGCGCTGTTAATGTCGGCCTGTGGAAAATCAACAGCGGCCGAATCGAGCGGCATCATTGTGGCCGCGAACGAGAAGCGTTATAACGTTCAACTTACTGATGCAAAACCGAAAAAGCCAGTCAAGATCGCCGTGCTGGCCTTTCAGAATAATCCCTACTGGCTACCGGTACGGGATGGCGCTGAATACGCCGCCAAGAAACTTAAGGCCCGTGGAAGTTCCGCCGAGTGGATCGTCGTCTCCGAGAATTTCGACGCGAGCAGAATGGTCGCCGCGATCGAGACCAGCATCGTTAAGAAATATGACGGCATAGCACTCGTCGCATTCGAGGATTCTCTTGTGCCCGCCATCAACAAGGCGGTTGACGCTGGCCTAACCGTTGTGACCCTCGACTCCGATCCCGACAGTAAAAGCAAGCGCATGGCTTTCTACGGACAAGACTATTTCCATTCAGGGGAACTCTCCGCAGAATATCTGGCCACAAAGATAGGCGGTAAGGGCAAAGTGGGCATTATCACCGGAGTCTTTGGCGCAACCTGCCCCCAGCAGCGCATGGATGGTTTCAAGAGTTGGCTCAAGAAAAACAAACCTGAAATAAGTGTGGTCGGTGCCTACGAAAATAATGACAAAGCTGAAATCGCCTATGACCTGACCAAGAACTTTATCACGGCAAATCCCGACCTGAAGGGTATCTACGTCACTGCGGGGGGGCCTTTCGGGGCGTCCAGAGCCGTTCAGGAACTAAAAAAGGAATCCCAGGTAGCTGTAGTTGGGCATGATTTTATTGAAGACAATTTCATCGCGATTAAGGACGGTTCAATGTCGGCAGTTATTGGCGAAGACCCCTTCCAGATTGGCTACGACCCAGTGATTGGTCTTTACAATTATCTCGTTACAGGTGTGAAGCCCCAGAAGGAGCACATGACGACCAATATGCAAACGATGACGAAGAACAACATCGACGCCTTAACGGCCAACTTCAAATAGCGAAGAGTGCCCGGGCTTGCCCGGGCACTGCCATGAATTTCAGAAACCGACGGAGAATACAGTATGGGTATCGATAGCAAGGCGGATATAGGTGTCGGGAAAGCATTGAGGCAATTGATGGAAGTGCGGGAGTTGATGATCATCATTCCCTTTCTCGTACTGGTTGGTTTTCTATCAATCGCCAGCCCCTACTTCCTGAATTTCGAAAACGTATTCAATATCTTCCGTCAGTTTTCCATCATCGCGATCATCGCGATCGGCATGACGATGATCATCATCACCTCGGGCATCGACCTCTCAGTTGGTAGCCAGATCGCGCTGAGCGGCATCATCGTCGCAAATATGACTACATCCTGGAATCTCCATCCCGCTGTGGCCGGGGTCCTTATCCTGGCCTTCGGCGCTTGTGTTGGTTCGATCAACGGCTTTTTCATTACGCGTTTTAACATCGCTCCCTTCATTGTATCTCTTGGCATGCTCTCAATCGCCAAGGGAACGGCACTACTCATCAGCGGCGGCTTGCCAATCAGGTTTAACTCTCGCTTGTCGATTTTTGGGCATGGCTACGTTGGTCCTGTTCCGATGTCGGTCATCGTAATGTTCGTGCTGGCCATAGCAGGACATGTTTTTCTGACAAGGACTGTCTCGGGACGCAATATCTTTGCCATCGGCAATAACGAGAAGGCGGCCCGGCTTTCGGGTATTCGTGTCGAACGCCATATCTTCGCCGTTTACGCCATGACCGGTGTACTCTGCGCTATCTCAGGCACGCTGGTTGCCGGAAACCTCAGAAGCGCCGACCCGACTTCAGGACTCGGCTACGAGTTGGATGTGATTGCCGCCTGCGTTATCGGCGGGACCAGTCTGGCCGGCGGAGCAGGGACCATCTTGGGCACACTTCTCGGGGCAGCACTCA
>JAIFNM010000097.1 GCA_020047725.1 Betaproteobacteria bacterium | reverse complement strand
AAGGGTTGCAATGAGGTTCAGGGCTATTTCTTCGCCAGACCGATGCCGGCCGAGCAGTTCGAGGCCTTTGTTCGCGGCTATCATCCCGTAGTGTAATCGCACGGAGAGGCTCGTCAATAGGCGATCTCCAATGCATGTGCCGTGGAAGCAGCGTGGGTATTGGCTCTTGCAGCATCGATTCCGAAGATGCGCGTATTTATTGACTTTCAGGGCAGCGTGTTTTAGTGAGGGCGGTCGCTCTAAAGTGCAGCAACCCGGGCGCGCATTGCCTCGGTGCCATTGATCACCTTGTCGAGAATGGCGTCCAGCAACCCGGGCGCGCATTGCCTCGGTGCCATTGATCACCTTGTCGAGAATGGCGTCCAGCGCCCAGTAACGTTCACGAACGTCATAGGTGATCGCTCGACTGTTGATCGAGGCGAATGTTCCGATGCGCTGGTGGTACATCTTGGCGATTACTGGATAACCGAAGGCTTCGGAAAGCCCCGCCAGAACCAGGAAAGTTGCGACGTCTTCGGCAAGTTCCGGGTGCTGGCTTCCGGATGTGTACAGCCATTTGTAGAGGTCTGGGTGAATGTTGGCCAATACGCCGTTGAAGCCTCTTGATCCGGCCTTCATTGCGTCGTAGGCAATGGCTGCATTGGCGTTCAGGATCGCAAAGGGCGTTCCGGCAGCCATCGCGACGCGGCGCTTGACGGTAGCCAGATCGCAGGAGACGTCTTTCAGCAGGACAAAACGCTCGCTATCGATGCAGAAGCGAAGCTCGTCGTCGCTCAACAAGCGACGATAGGGGGCCGGGCATTCGTAAAGACCCAGCGGCATGTCTTTTGGCAGGCGATCAAGCAGCCACTGCAGGTTGCCCATGAACGTCGCCGTACCGCGATTCTTCGGGTCCAGATGGTTGGTCACCAGAACCACAGCGTCGGCCCCGGTTTCTGCGGCCGCGGTCAATTCTTCCAGCTGGCCGTGTGGGTCATCACTGATGTGGCCCGAGACAACAACCGGAATACGGCCATCGACCTGTCTGACGACAAACTGGCCCAGAGCGCCGCGCTCTTCAAGCGACAGGAACTGCATCTCGCTGGATTGACAGACAGCAAACAACGCATCCGAACCCTTGGCGATATACCATTCGATCAGTCGCTCAAGTCCGGGAAAATCGATCTCACCGGTTTCGTTGAACGGCGTCAGCATGACCGGAACGATACCTTCGATTTTATTTGCATTCATGACGTTATCCCGCAAACCAGAGTTTAGAAGACGATCAGCTAAGTCGTAGTAGCACGAGGAATTATACTGCCTCTTAATAGTGGACAGCCTCGATGGACAGGTATAGATTCGGCGCTGGCTGAATAGGCTTGTAACGGCCGGATGATAGGGCGTCGGAGCCTCAGGGTACTCGCACCTGATGGTTCCACAAGGGGAGGGCGCTTTCGTGCCTTCGTTTATTGCAACGCAATGCAAGGGGAAGATCATGAGTCATAACACACTGCAAACCGTTATGCGCAAAGCGGGTGTCGGCACGCTCAGCGCGTTCACGATGGTCATCGCGCTCGGTCTGGGGTTTTCAGCACCGCAAGCCATGGCACAGACCAAACAGGTCCTCCGTATTTCGACGCCGGCCGTTCCGGATGACTGGCACGCCAAGATGTTGACTGTTTTTAAGGATTCGCTGGAAAAATCGGCTCCCGGTGAATTTGATGTACAGATCCACTTGAATGCTTCCCTGTTCAAGCAGGGAACCGAGCCCGCCGCCATGGCGCGCGGTAATTTGGAAATGGCGATCATTTCGTCGCAGGACATTTCCAAGATCGTTCCGGAGTTTTCCATCTTTACGGCGGGTTACATCGTTCGCGACCCTGATCACCAGCAAAAAATCTTCAATGGCCCGATTGGTGAAGAAGTCTTCAAGCCGGTTATCCAAAAGCTGGAGGTGACTCCGCTATCTACCGTCTATCTGGGGACACGCCAAGTGATGCTGCGTGATGACAAGGATGTGAAAACGCCGGCTGATCTGAAGGGGGTGAAGCTGCGCATGCCGGCCAGCAAGGAATGGTTGTTCCTCGGTGAGGCTTTGGGTGCTACGCCGACGCCACTGGCCTACGGCGAAGTGTATTTAGCGCTAAAGACCGGCACCATCGACGGTCAGGATAATCCGCTTCCCAGCGCCCGCGCCGCGAAGTTCTTTGAAGTCAGTAAAACGGTGGTGATGACCAGCCATCTGGTCGATGGTATTTTCCTGTCCATTGCCAGCAAGACCTTGAATGCCATGACGCCGGCTCAGCAGCAGAAAGTCAGGGCAGCCGCTCAGGACGCGGCCAAGTACAACAACGAGAACCGGATCAAGGATGAGAAGGACGTCGTCGAGTATTTCAAATCACAAGGCTTGAAGGTGGTGACGCCGAATGTGGATGAGTTCCGCAAAGTGGTGCAGGAAAAGTATCTGAGTTCCGAATACGCCGGCATCTGGCCGAAGGGCCTGCTGGAACGGATCAATGCGGTTCGCTGAAATCAGCAGATTGTGTAAACAGGCCGCCGACATTGTCGGCGGTTTGTTATACAGCGCACTATTTCTGGTCTTCGTTGTTCAGGTCACCGCCCGTTTCGGATTCAACAAGCCGCTGGCCTGGACGGACGAGATGGCGGTCGTGCTGTACATCTGGGTGATCCTGTGGGCTGCCGCCTTTATGGTGCCCGAACGCGAGCACGTGGTGTTCGACCTTGTCTATCAGATGGCTTCACCGCGCATACGTCGCCTCATGCGCATCGCGGGGCACCTCATGATCGGCGGTCTGTCGGCCTGGGCCCTGCCAGCGAGTTGGGATTACATCCACTTCATGGCGCGTGAGGGCACTCCCGTTTTGAACCTGCCCTTCATGTGGGTGTTTCTTCCTTTTGCCTTGATGCTGGTCTCATTGATCGTACGTGGGCTCTGGCAAATCATCGCAATTGTTCGCGAAGCGATCGGGGACAAAAAATGACCGCCCCCTTGCTGGCGTTGACCTGTGTGCTTGTTGCCGGTTTTTTGCTGCGTGCCCCCATCGGTTTTTCGATGATTGTCAGCGGCGTGGCTTACCTTATTGTTAAAGGACAGGATCTGGGACTGGCCGCCGAGCAGATTCTCAACGGCTTGTACAATAGCTATGTGCTACTGGCCGTTCCCCTGTTCATCCTGGCCGCCAATCTGATGAACGCCGGAACAGTGAGCGACCGTCTCTTTGATTTCTGCCGCATCCTGGTCGGCCGATTGCCGGGCGGGTTGGCGCAGGTGGATGTCCTGGTCAGCGTGGTGTTCTCGGGAATGAGTGGCAGCGCCATTGCCGATGCCGCCGGACCGGGTCTGGTCAGCATCAAGCAGATGCTCAAGAAGCCCGAATACAGCCCCGGCTTTGCCGGAGCCATCGTAGTCGCCAGCGCAACCATCGGCCCGATCATTCCGCCGTCGATTCCACTGGTCATCTACGGGCTGGTTTCCGGTGCTTCGGTAGGTGCCCTGTTCCTTGCCGGGGTGGTGCCGGGGCTATTGATGGCCGTGGTATTGATGATCGCCGTGCATGTCATCGCTTCACATCGAAAAATGCCGCGCGAAGACAGGATTCCGCTGTCTGAATGGCCAGGAATTCTGTACAAGGGTGCGCTGCCGCTGTCTTTGCCGGTGGTTTTGCTGACCGGCATCTACACCGGTGTTTTCACGCCTACCGAGGCAGCTGCCGTTGCCGCCTTGCACGCACTGATCCTGGCCGGCGTTGTTTACCGGGCCCTGAGTCTGAAAACCTTCTTTGGTGTCATTCTGGAGTCGACGCGTTCCAGCGCGGTGATTACCCTGATCATCGCTGGTGCCTTCATGATGAACTATGCCTTTACCGCTGAAGGCGTACCGCAGATGCTTGCTGGCTGGGTCATGGAAATGCACTTCAGCAAAGTTCAGTTCTTGCTGATGGTGAATGTGCTGTTCCTGGCACTCGGATGCTTCATGGATGTCTCGGTGCTCTTGCTGGTGTTTGTGCCGATCCTGTTGCCTATCGCCAAGGTTCTGGGTATTGATCTGGTGCATTTCGGGGTCGTGGTGGTGCTCAACATGATGATTGGCCTGATCCATCCGCCCTTCGGCATGCTGCTGTTCGTGACCAATGCGCTGACCGGCATTCCGATCAAGGACATGATGCGTGAGGGTTGGCCGTTCCTGGTCATGCTGCTGATGCTGTTGCTGACCATGACGCTGGTCCCTGAAATCGTGTTGTGGTTGCCGCAGTCGATGGGTTACGTCACGCAGTAGTAGCTATCGATCCGGCCCGATGAAGTGTCAACTTTTAAAGGAAGACGTCATTCGGCGCATCATCATCGACAATCGCCTCGAGCAACGCAAGATGGCGTTCTTCCACTGGAGTCGGGTGGCAAAACCTTAAACGCCGGATTTCTTCAGCGCGCCGACGTCAAGCGCCTGCCAGCCGTCTAGCCCTAGTCGCTCCATTGTTTCGATGTTTCGCTCGTAAATCGTAGCCGCTTCTGGAAAAGCTCTTACTGCGCGATCCAGGCTTTCTTCACGAATCAGGTGAAGGGTTGGGAAGGGAGAACGATTCGTGTAGTTGCCAATGTCTTCAGGTTCCGCGTCAGAGAAACAGTAGTCGGGGTGAAAATTGGCGACTTGCAATATACCGGACAGTCCCTGCATGCGAACCGTCACATCCACCAGATCGAGAAAATCGGTGAAGTCGTCGAAATTCCCAAGGACATACGGGTGTATTAACAGCGTTGTATCCGTTTCCTCGGACGATACCTTGGCCAAATACTGCAACTCCCGCTCAAGATCAACGAGGAGAGTATCGCTGTCAGTGGCTTTGCTGACCACGTAGCGCACCTGCTTCTTCACATGTACCGCTTTGGCAAAGGGGCAGAGGTTGAGACCGATCACGGCACGCTCAAGCCAATTGCGCGTGGCGGCGATGGTTTCATCAATTGAGGGAGAATACGTGCTGGTCATGGTTTGTACTCAGGGGGTCAGACGAATGACGATGAACGTTTGCTCGGGTGATCGAACGATAGTTCGCAATAGTCTCTACGAGCACTGCCTTTTGCGTTTTGTATCAGTTCGGCCAAATGTATCTTCTGAGGAGCATCGAGTTTTTCGATATTCTTCCTCCAAGGGTAAGTCGTATAGTTTGCCCGAACGAATTGCCATCCGGTCACCCCATAAGCGTCGATACCCGACTTCAACTTTGGGACTGATTCGACAACTGACCGGAATTGCTTCCAGGGCAGATGCTGTAAGTCCTTCTCGATTGTCTTGCTGTCAGGGACACAATCCTTTGCAGGGACTGCTGAAGTTCTAGCAGCGGCAATATAGGCTACCCCACCCACCTCGAGAGCTTTAGCCGATCCTGGTGACGTAGCCGCAAGTAGACCGATTACCATCCAAGATGGAACCCTGTTCATCAAATGAGTGCATCCCGCAAAACGCACACTATGCTGACGGCAGATTTGCCATCTGACGTGCCTTCTGTTTGGCGGCCACATAGTCGGCATGAGAAACATGAAGCAAGTCGGCGATCTTGCGCATCAGATGGGTTTCATGCGCATCAAGGTGCCCATCGGACATCGCCACGAACCACAAATTTTCGATGATATGAATCTTCTGCTCGGCGTCGAAGCCCTTATTGATCAGGGATGTGAATTGATGGTAACCACTGGCGTGACGGGCTTCCTGTTCGGCTAGGTCCATCAGGGTTTGCAATTGCCCGGACGCAAGATCGAACATCCGACCAAGGGTTTCGGCGACTGAATCACGCTCAACGTCCGAGATTTGATCATCCATTCGCATCATTTCGATCAACAGGGCCGCCGTGGCGATCTGCAGCGGCTTTTCCTTGTCTGTTTCGGATTGTCGCAATCCAGCTTCGATGAACTGGTTAAAAAAGTCCTTGATGCCAGTAATCATGGTTGTTCCTTTGTTGTATTTTTCGGCAGGCAAGCCTACCGAAAAAAGTGCAGGGTGCTCGATAGTTGGTGCAAGTAGGTCAAATGGAATTGCTCTTTCCGAGTCGATACCCTTTATTGGTAAAAGGGGAATGAGGACGCTTCGAACATTCCCGTGTCAGAACCGGCTGTTGAAATGCTAAACCGTTGTTTGCATACGGCGGTATCAAACAACCTTTTTTTGTGTGTCGTGACAAATCACGTCAAGTTCAACTGGAAGAGAAACAAATGGATCCACGCAATGAAAACTGGGAGTATTGTCAGAGACAAGCACCCCGACATTTACAAGGCCTACGAAATATTTGGTAAAGCCCTGCACGATGAGGGAGGTCCGCTTTCGGAACGTGACGGTAGC